>JAIKYR010000106.1 GCA_024682995.1 Bacteroidales bacterium
GGCCGACTGGTACAGCGAAAGCATCAGGACTGCGGTGTCCGTGCAGGTGTTGGCATTGGTGCTATAATGGTAGTACGTACCCGACTGGTTGATCGTGCTATCGGCCAACGCCCAGTAGTATCCGGTGCCGCAGGTGTCCACTGTAGTTTCCGTGTAATTGCCGTGGTTGACGGTGAGGTGCAGGACTACCGTGCTGTCGCATCCGTGCGTCGTCTGCAGGTTCAGATAGTGGTCACCCGCCGTGCTAACATTGAAGCCGTTCTGGACATAGACCTCGCCCGCGCAAATTTGAGCCGAGAGTTCCGTCATAGCCGACTGGTACAGGGCAAGTCTCAGGACGGTAGTGTCGGTGCAGGTGTTGGCATTGGTGCTGTAATAGTAGTACGTGCCAGAATTGGTAATCGTGCTATCAGCCAGAGCCCAGTAGTATTGGGTGCCGCAAGTGTCCACTGTGGTTTCCGTGTACATGCCGTGGTTGACGGTAAGGCGGAGAATAACCGTGCTGTCGCAACCGTGGATAGTGGAGAGTTTAAAGTTGAGAGTTGAGAGGGAGGGTGTCTCGAGGCTGAATGTAGTGTCAATTTGCCCGTTGACGTAGTGGTAGGGGAGCTCGTTTTCGCAAATAGAAAGATTCAACGAATTATAAACCGGTACACAGGTCATAATATTCTGAATCCAAGTCGCCTGCTTTCCATAGTATCCGTTATATCCATTCTCATCCGTAACATTCAGGGTTTGGATATTCAAAACATAATAACCGGTTTGATTCGTGTAGGGTGCCAAATGCAATTTATACGTCTTGGAATCTATACGTTCCACTTGGAGGTTAGCATCCAACAAATTCGCACCATTGTTGCATTTCAAGCTCATATCCAGATAGTTGAATGTTGAATCCACAATGGGTTTGTTGAACACGACCGTCACTTCCGCCAACGGCGTGGTTACAATAGAGTCTGGCACATTCAAAATCGTATCCACCTCCAATGTCATTTCCCGCAGACTGAACACTAAGGTATAAGTAGTAGGAAGGTCATTGCTGAGCGTATCCACAATATGTAGTCTGTTCTCGTAGATAGGATCCGCGCCAACAGGGAGGGTGACGAAGCTCTGCCATACGTTGCTGAGCGGAATCGCCTGCTGGTCTCTATTACGGGTACAGCTGATGAGCTTGTACTGGCCGCGACCGGGATCCCAAGTCTGTTCGTAGTTCCAACCTATGCGAGACGGGTCCAGCGTAAGTTGCACAATCGTATCCACCGGAGTCACATAATGGTCAAAACCGATGCTGTCGGCGATAGCTACGCCTGTGCGGCTGCCATTGGAGAAATACAAGCTATCCGGATAATTCCGAATATCAGCCACATCATCCACGAGGAAATCATTGATACCATCATCCAGATTGCCGTAGGCATAGACGGTATGGATGAGCGGATGGATAGCGAGACTGCTTACCAAACTAAGGTCTGGATTACCAAAGCTATTATTGTGAATTACATGAGCATCATAGGAGACAAAATGACCGAGCAACGTGCTGGTGAACCACCACTCTCCAACTCCCGTGCGTCCAGGCTCAATATTGCCAAACGGAATCTCCTTCAGACCAAGTTGACGTTCATTACCGTTAAATGCAGCCCCGTACATGGCGAAATCGACGGCCAAACCCTTTTCATTGTCGATAATTTTCGGTTCAGCGGTTTCCAAAAGAACATTCTTGGCCGTTCCCGCCCCACGATTATGGATGATGACACCCAATTCCGCCGGAACGATGGGTTCTATGCGGTCTTCCGTGAGCGGGTCATCACCAAGGATATCGCGTTGCATGAAGTAGTTGACGTAGAGGTCTGGACTCGGGTGCACCATGATGTCCACTGGATAGAGATTATACGTCATGAATTCGCCCGTGAACGGGTCGATAAAGCTGAAGGAGCCGCCGAAGGAATAGACTTTGGAGATTTCGGGAGCGGCCTGCTTGGTGGGGATGAACTGCACCACGATGCTTCCTGCATTTTGTGCGGCCAAAGCAGCGCTACCGTTTGTACCTGACATATTATTGTAAGACAGGAAATTGATTTGGAAAAGATTGGTGCAATCCACGCCGTTTTCATCTTTAATCACAAAGTTCACATCAATATCCTGCATCGGCTGGCTCTCGTGCCCGTTGTTAATGGTGAGCGTCCCCTCGAACGCCTCACGGGTCATGGTCATCTTCTGCGAGAATTGAACGGTGACGGAGGCGCAAACCGACGATGAACTCATTCCAGCAACAATTTGGTCTATTGTGGATTTTGCTTCGAAAAATATTTCATCAAGACTATTATATCCTAAATTATGAATAATTTGATTTAAGCTATCCGATTGGGATAATAAGCTATCCATATATGTAATATTAATTGGCGATAACGTCAAAGAAGAAATATCATCTATATAATAAACCGTCGAATCATTAGACACAATTGTATCAACTACATCCAAATACTTATTCCATCTATGGGCAAAATTTCGCACATCACTCTCTGATATTTCATATGCTGACATATCACGAACAAGATTATTAACATCGATACTTGTGAAATGACGCAAATTACCGATAATCGAATCACTATGATCTAAAAGTTTCGGCGCATCCTCATATGTATTATATATTTCATCTGAAATGAGATGCATAAGAATACTCACATACGTATCCAAGACATCGCCAACCAACTGAAGATGCTCGATTTCACTCTGTCCCACAAAACTATCTCGTGTTCTACTAATATCACGCGATGATCCATCAGAGTTCCTCAACCTGCACTTTAAATATTTGCCAATTGATGCCAAACAAGTTTTATCCTCACGTGTATTTTTCATATACTTCATCCTAGAAGCATATTTGACAATCCTATACTTTTTCAATGGTCCGAGAGCCTTATTTGTGAGATATGTTGCAGAGGCTCCACCTTCTACAGTATAATTTGGATTCTCAGCAGCACCGATAATATCTCCAATTATTGGCAAACATCGTTCATCTACTTCTATAAGTATTTCATCACATTTCACACAGGGTATATCATTACGAATCCGTATAGGATCGACAATCTTAGTATTTTCATTGCATACATTTTCATGTTCATGTTTCCGAGGGGGGTCGAAACTCCCTGAAAAATTAGCTAAGCTAACTAAAGCACAAACATTTACCTTATATATTTTCTTTGTATTTGTTTTTTGCCATTTTTTATCTGGGCCACAAATATATGAGTATTTCATCCCAATTACTTTCCAACAAGCATCCGAATCTGTTTCTAAAGGATTATCAACATTCACCCATCGCATAGGTGGATTATGACGAACTTCCACTGGAATTACGAAAGTAGATAATGCTGGTATTGAATCCATCGTACTTATCAGTGGAGTAAGCGTATGATTTGGTATCGTCGGAAAGAAGATTTCCACATCATTTGCTGTAATAAGTCCATAATTTGTAACAATCAAATCAAACACCATAGTTTCACCAACTTCCAACTCTGGAATAATACGAGAGGTTTCCAATATCACCACCGGTTTCGGCACATGCGTCTCGAACACCACGTTCAAATCGTAGGTGTATTCGTCTTGGATTTCGGTGGGGACCACATCCCATGAGTAGGTGATGGCCTGGAATTGGATGAAGATATCCTGACGATTGGTGTCGCCCGCCGTGATGAGCAGGTTGCCCTGGTATTCCTCGTGGCGCTCGGCACGGACAATAAGCTTATAATATCCTTCCGGCAGGTTATTCACCACAAAATGTCCGTTAGCATCCGTTACACCCGTAGCAACCGTCTCCAAAGAGTAATAGCCCTTCACCATGATATTAGCACCAGCCAAGTGCGGTCCATGCCCTCCATTGGTGTTCCATGTATATTCGTCTGTAACATCCACCAACAAAGTGCCCGTGGAATCTGAAATGCCCGTAATGTCATACGGAATACTCACACCCTCGCCACGCTCGCAGTTAATCGCCAAATGCCCTGTATAACGAACAAGCTCAGCACTATCTGCCGAAAGACGGATGGAGACGTAGGCGGAATCATGCACCGCCAACGATGGCAGCGTATCATTACCCACCACCGACATCCAAGGCACATCAGGTAGCGAGACGTAGATATTGCCCGTCGGGCCAGTGCCATTGTTATAAATCTTGAGATCCACCACCTTGCTCCTTCCACGGGTCATCGTGGTGATGAGTGAAGTAGGCGTAACATCCAAATCGGCACGCTGCGGCATACAGTAGTACCAAGCCATGAAATTCATGGCTGCACCCTCATCGCTGGCAGCGTTCAGAGGTACCTCCTCGTAATTGACACCCGTTGAGACTTGAGATCCGCTGACCACATACTGAAGATAGCCCGTTGCCATGCCCGCAATATTCAGCGGTTCAAACTGCACCGAGCAGCCGTTGGGCAATGACACTGGCGTAACCCTTATATTGGTAAGCGGAATCTGACTGCGGTTTCGAACGGCAATCCTACCGGAATCCGGCTGGTCGATGGTCGGTTCCCACAATATCCAGTCCGAAGAGACTAACATCATACCCGGAATATTAAAGTCATCATGCACTTCCGTGCTATTACCACCTGCCCGACGTGAACCAACCGTATAATAGCCCGCCTCGGAATGTTGCGGGGTAAACATTACTGTAAACTGTCCATTGGCATCTGAGACGGCAGGGATGGTGCGGACATAATCCATCACGCTCACATACACCTCCACCGCCAAACCTGCGACCGGTTCGTGGAGCGGATTGGTCACCCTTCCATGGATTGGAATCTGACTATCCATCGCATACACATTGGAGTCCACGTATGTGGTAAAAGTAAGATAATCTGCAAGATGACCTTTTATCGTAAAGGTTCTCGCCAACGTGTCGCTATAGAAAGTCATTTGTGCCGTGTACTCTCCCTGCGCCACAACAGGATGGAACGAGAGCTGCATCCGTCCGCCGTGCAGACTATCCCAAACAGTTGTGGAAACAAGCGTGAAAGCGGTAGAATCTGCACCCGTCAGCTGGTAGCTGATGGCGCTGTCCAAGGCATTGCCATTCACTTGGAAAAAGATGCTTCGTGCGGCATTAAGCTGCACTTCTCCAAAATCTACTGGGTTGCTTGTATTGACCGTCAGGGTGGGTGTTACATTCAGTGTGAAGTGACGTGTTGTGCTAACGGAGGTGTCGCAATCGTTGTAAGCTGTCATAAACCACTGATATGCACCTCGGTTGGCCAAGGACGACAAGGAATAGGACGTACCACGAATACGGGAAGCCGTGGGCTGTTGCGGCTGGGATTCTCCCGCCGGCCACACATAAAGGTCATAGTGGGAGGCGTTCTCCACCGCATCCCATGTGAAGCGCACCGGGTAATTGGTAATCGGATAGTTTTCCGTAGGTGTCATAACCGTAAAATCGCCCACCGTGGAAGGCAGAACCGTAAGGAACAGCGTGACTATGGAATCACACCCGTTTACCGTGGACAATGTAAAGGTCGTTGTGGACAGTGCCGGGGTTTCCAAACCAAAGACTGTATCTCCATACGTAAATGGCAGGTCATTTTCACAGATAGTAAGATATTCATTGGCTGTAACCGAATAATTAACTGTCAGATGCAGTGTAACTATAGAGTCGCAGCCATTTGCCAATGCAAACGATTGGGAATAATCGCCGCTTCGGGTGTAAGACTGGTCATTCCACGTGTAGCTATCGCAGGTCGTATCGGAAAACTCACCATATACGGTAGTGCAATACAGCACCGGCACGCTGTAGAAATCCGACTCGTAGCAACCCATATCCACCGTGTCACGCTTGATACGCGCCGTACCGTCCAAGTCGAGGCTGTCGGTCACAAGGGCATTGTCGCCATGGTTCACACACACGGAGCCGTCCAGCAGATGCCAATCCACGTTAGCGGTCGTATCGCCTGCACCAGCCGTAAGAGATGGATTCACAAACATCGGCGGGTTGATGTCATTGAGAACAATAACGCTATCGCCTTCATGACCACCCTCGATAGCGGAGAAGGAACAGATGATGTCATTGGAAAGATTGTCAGCTGCGCCGTTCCTCTCGTTGCCCCATACGATAGAATTTTTAAGATATGTATAATTGTTGCCATTCACGCCCGATCCTCCGTTATTGGAAACATTGCGAACAACAGTCGTTTCAAAAACATGTCCACTGCCCGATATGCCTCCACCTGCCATGTTGGATGTGTTATTCGACACCAGAGAGTTTTTCACCTTGTCATTTCCATAACCCATACAGATTCCCCCACCGCTGTTGGACGAATAGTTTCCTATAATCTTGCATCGAATAACATTGGTGGGATCTACATCAAAAGCTACACCTGCCCGATAATAGCAGTACACACCACCACCATATCTGCCTGCTTCATTTCCTGATATAGAACAATCCATGATTGTGGAATTATAGGAAAAAACACCGCCACCAGATCCCGTCGCACTGTTACTTGTTATTTTACAGGACAAAATTACGGCTTTATATGTGCAGTTCACGCCACCTCCATTGCCAGCCGTACAACCTGTAATAAGGCACTCTGATATTGTTCCCGCTGAAACATATACTCCTCCTCCTCCATTGGCATTGCAGCCCATTATTTCGCATTGGCTCAACACACCATTTTTCTGAAGATACACACCACCGCCGTTAGCGGATGTTTGACCATTTCGGATTGTAAATCCGTCCCATTTCGTTTGTATATTAAATACACCTGGTTGGTTCAAAACACGCCGTGCATTCATACCATCCAAAATCGTAACATTGGCATCAAAATCACGCAACGACAAATCGAAATTCGTAGGCTCATTACCCGCAAAGCCGCCATACACATTCACGTCCTCAATCATTGTAAAGGCATTGGCTGCTGTCGTGTCCCCATAGTAGGTACCGGCAGCCACCCATACCATAGCTCCATACGACTGCGCCAATACTTGTGCCTCCTCAATGGAGGATATGGCATTCGCCCAGCTGTTACCCGAATGGGTACCCGCACCCGTAACCGTTACATAGATGATGCTGTCATACACCGTCATCGGCACACTGTAATAGTCCGACTCGTAGCAGCCCAAATCCACCGTATCGCGCTTGATGCGCGTCGTGCCATCCAAGTCGAGGCTGTCCGTTACCAAGGTGTTGTTTCCGACATTAATACAAGGGGATCCTTGTTGCAAATGCCAATCCACATTGACGGTAGAATCGTTTGCCCCAGCAGTGAGAGAGGGATTCACGAACAGAGGCTGGTTGATGTCATTGAGAACAATAACGCTATCGCCCTCGGATCCGTCCTCGATGGCGGAGTGCGAACAGGTAAGATTATAGTCGGAAAGATTGCTTGGAGTGCCATCTCCCGTCTGGTTGCCCCAGACAATGGAGTTAGTGAGCGTGACAGGTCCCCATGGAAGCAATCCACCAACACCATTTCCAGATCGGTTGTTTACAATTGTGGAATTGATTATGTTCCCACTCCCATGGACTCCGCCTCCCGCGTTATTTGAGGAATTATTTGCCAACAAACAGTTCCTGACTTGGGAAGATGTCATATTAACGGCACCGCCCTCCCTAACTGTAGAGTTGTTCGAGATTTCACAGGAAACTATAGTGGCTCCTTCCGCATATATTCCGCCGCCACCATAGTAATAATATACATTATTTGTGGTGGAATTTCCGGAAATGACACAGTTCACCACAGTCGAATAAGTCATCGCCTGAATGCCGCCGCCCTTATACACGGCCGAGTTGTCTGAAACCCTGCAATCTCTGATTACAGAACCATATCCCGCCACATAGGCACCGCCACCATAACTGGCGTGGTTGTTCACCAATTTGCAATGTGACAGATAGGATCTTGAGCGAAGGTAAGCACCGCCACCATAACTGGAAATATTCCCGTTTTGGATGGTGAATCCATCCCAAGTCGTCTGGACTGTGAAAGCGGAAGATTGTAATAGCACACGCCGGCTGTGCTGCCCATCCAAAACCGTTGCATTGGTTTCAACATCGCGGAGTGACACATCATAGTCGGAAGGCTCGTTACCAACAAAGCCTCCATAGACATTGACACCCTGCACCATAGTAAAGGCATTTGTCGAAGCCGTATCGCCATAATAGGTTCCCGCAGCCACCCAGATGTCAGGAGTATGTCCAAAGACGGAAGCTATCCGGGATGCCGTACTCAACGCATAGTTGAGATCATTGCAGGCGGTCGCCCAGCTATTTCCCTCACCCTGTCCTATCGTCGTAACATAAATGCGGGCAAAATCCTTGACCTCCGTGGTGAAATAGCGGTATGTCCATAAGCTGCTTGTGTCACCGCACACGGACCGCGCCCGAACGACATAGTCCGTGTTCTGCCTCAATCCCGTCAGCTGGCACATCAACGAGTCAACAGGAATTGTCAGATATTCATCGGACGCTCTTTCCTTGTATTGCACCTCGACGCCATCGGCATTGGTTCCAGCTTGGACAAGGAGAGTGGCCGTGTTTTCCGTCACCCCCATTAGCGACAGCCCCGACAGGTCGCAGCCGCCGTTCTCACAAACACCCGGCAGAATGAGATTCATACGGTAAGTGGAAAGCGTTCCTGCAGTAGGATTCGCAGGGTCTATATCGCCGTTATAGGAATAAGTATGCAAGCTGCTTGACTGTTGCGTCCGATGAGTGCATAATCGCCTACTAGTTCCGCCATCGGTTCCTGTATTATCATCGAAAGCGATGATAAGATTATCCACGCCGTTGTAGCGGAACGGCTTGTCCAACGGTACTGAAATCACTGGATTGTCAGAGGCGTATTTCAGGGTCAGATCCCCTGAATACAATAAGGTAAGGGAATCTGATGTAACAAATCCTGCATTGTCATCGAATGATGGTCTGTCTGTATGGCCCAAATAGATATCCACATTCCGCGTGAGAGTTGAACCGGAAGACATGCACCGATAGCGCAATTTCAAGGTGTCCAATATCCGTTCGCCCGCAATTTCAGAGGCCTGATAAATCTGCTGCGAATACGAATATGAAGATTGGAAACGGATTGGTATAATATGTCCGTTGGTTGTTGTTGACGTGTTGCCTATTGTGTCGGATGTTGTGGTTTCGCCCGTGCATTTGGTGGAAAAGAAGACCTCGGAGGTGTATTCGGTCGGGGTGACATCATCGCAGAGCGTCCGCATCCTGATGGTATATATCGTCTGAGCCTGTAGCCCTGTGAGCACATAGTATTCTGGCTCATAGACCAGCACGGAAGTCCATTGATTTTCATCTTCCGACTTGTATGAGAACTCGTAGGCGTAAGGGGAATCGGGGTTGGGGTTCTGCCAGGTCAGCAAGGCGGAAGTGCCAGAGATGTCGCTCACAGCGAGATTTTGGGGCGTTGCGCAGAATGCTTCCCCATGAAACTCATAACATCCGATGTCTATCGTGTCGGCAAAGACACGCGGCATATCCGACAGATCCGTTTCCTGGATTTGAATGCCATTGACACCCGCATTCACGAGAGCGGAATACTTGCAAAGACGATAATCCCCTGTTTGCGGCGAAACGAAGAAGGGATAGTTCACCCCGGCAT
The DNA here is from genome assembly GCA_024682995.1 of Bacteroidales bacterium. GTDB lineage: Bacteria > Bacteroidota > Bacteroidia > Bacteroidales > WCHB1-69 > F23-D06. Next base: position 9,591 of record JAIKYR010000106.1, read on the forward strand.
CCAAACCACTGTTCTCCCCTGAGAGAACCATCACGCTGTCGTTTCCGCTTATGCCGCCCTCCACGGCGGAATGGATGGTCTGGCACGCTCCGTAGGATACATACAAATTGCTGGCATTCCCATTTGTGCGACGATTACCCCATAGAACGCTGTTAACCATCCTATAATCGCCATCCTGCATCCAAACACCCGCATAGTTATCCGCATTGTTGGACACCACCGTCGTGTTGAACAAGTCACCGTAACCACACACACCACCGCCATAATAAGCGCTGTTCTCTGCAATCAGGCTGTTTACAACCGTAGCATCAGACAAATATATACCGCCACCGTATGAATGATTATAATAACCGTCGCTTATTTCTTGGGCCGTATTATGCACAATTGTACAGTTCAACACGTTGGTAAATGACGCATATACACCGCCGCCAGATCGGGAAGAAGACGTATTCGTCCTATTATCCACAATATCCGAATGATGGATAACCGCATGAGAGGCCCATACACCTCCCCCGCTGCCATACTTTTGGGTTTCATTATTTCGAATACGGCAAAAGGCAATTTCCGAACTGTCCGAAGAACTCCTCACGCAAACACCGCCGCCCCCATAGATTGTTCCTTGGTTGTTATACGGAACCGATGCGACATTATCCTGAACAAGGCAGTTGGCCAACCGGGCATTCGACAGCATATACACACCGCCGCCGGGCCCGTTTGCATAACCGTTCTGGATTGTAAACCCGTCCCAAGATGTCCTTGTGTTGAAATTTTCAGGCTGATACAGCACCCTTCTTGCATTCTGGCCGTCCAAGATGGTAGCATTCGTCTCAAAATCACGCAAGGAAAGGTCATAATTCGCCGGTTCATTTCCCGCAAAGCCACCGTACACATTCACACCATCATACATAGTAAAGGCATTCTCAGTATCAGATGCCGTATCGCCATAGTAGGTGCCTGCGGCCACCCACACCACCGCGTCATAAACGGAGGACAGCAGCTGTGCACCATTAATGGACGACTTCGCGTTCTCCCAGCTGTTACCAGAAAAGTCACCTGCTCCTGTTTGTGTCACATAAACAATACCGGAATATTCTGTCAACGGAGTACTGAAGTAGTCTGATTCATAACATCCCAAATCCACAGTATCGCGTTTTATGCGCACCATTTCATCCAAATCCACACTATCCAGAACTGCTGCGTTATCACCCCGATTGATACAAATAGAACCTTGCTGCAAATGCCAGTCCACATTTTCAGTACTGTCAGTCCAGCCGGCCGTGAGAGACGGATTGGCAAATTGAGGATGCTGGTTGTTATGCTCACTTAATAATATAACATCCTCTCTCTCAAAATCATCTTCAACGGCTGTATTTGAGTATAAGATATAATTTCCTTGGATATTGCTTATTGTCCCATCCTGTTTTCTATTTCCCCATACGATGCAATTCGTCATTGTATTTTTATACGATGAAGAGGAGGAAGAGAAATTCACACCAGCTCCCTCATACCCCGATGCATTGCGGACAATGGTTGAATTAACAATTTCAGAGCCCATATTGATGTTAACGCCACCGCCATAACTATTAGAAGTATTATTGGCTATCAAACAATTGTTTACAAAACACTGACTATTCAAAAACAATCCACCACCAGAACCTTGAGTCATATTGTAAACCACCTCTGAATTTTCGATATTTATACAGGAAGCATAAACACCCGCTCCGTGACAAGAATTGTAACTGTATGAATTATTGTTCTCCACCTTGTTGTTCTTTATTCTACACCGACGAATAACAGGTCTTGTTATAGGATTAGTATTGGTAGAGCCTACGGCATAAATGCCACCCCCATATCTGACTTCAGTATTCCTCCAATCATCGCTATAAGGTGTTGTAGAAATGTTATTTTGGACAAGGCAGTGGCATAGAACGGCATTATTACGCATAAACACACCTCCACCATTCCCGTTCACATAACCATTTTGAATCACAAATCCATCCCAAGTTGTTTTTGTGTTGAAATCACTCGGCTGGTACAGCACTCTCTTTCTATTCTGACCATCTAAAATAGTAGCGTTTGCTTCAAAATCACGCATCGACAAATCAAAGTTTGCAGATTCGTTACCTATGAAACCGCCATAGACATTTATGCCATCCATCATCGTGAAAGCATTTTCCGATGTTGAATCAACATCCCCGTAATATGTGCCAGAAGCCACCCATACCATAAGATTGTATGACTTCGCCAATGTCATAGCCATTCGCACTGACGACATGGCATTAGACCAACTGTTACCGGAACGATTGCCAGCTCCAGACTCCGTCACATAGACAACGCCATTATATTCCGTCAATGGAATGCTATAGTAGTCTGATTCATAACACCCCAAGTCCACCGTATCGCACTTGATTCGTGCCGTTCCATCCAAATCAAGACTGTCAGACAAGGCTGTATTTAAGCCTCTGTTAATACAAACAGAATTTGACATCAGATGCCAATCCACATTTGCAGTAGTGTCAAACGCCCCCGCCGTAAGGGATGGGCGAACAAAATGAGGATACTGATTGTTGTATTCGCTTAAAAGAACAATATTATCCCTTTCATAATCGTCCTCTATGGCTGAATATAAACATTGTACATTGTCTCCTTGCACATTATTTGACAATCCGCTATTATCCTGGTTCCCCCATACAATGCAATTTACCAACTTGCCGGTTATACAAACACCTGCACCATTGCTGGCCGAAGCGTTTCGAACAATGGTTGTATTCGTCACATTACCATTCCCGGAGATACCGCTTCCTTCATTGTTTTTTGATGAATTGTTGGCAACCAAACAATTCTTCACCTGACTGCGTTCGTTTATGAGGATTCCACCACCATAAGCATTTGATCTATTTTTAAAGACCTCCGTATTTTTCACTTCACTGCCATATGCGTATATGCCTCCGCCCCCACCATAATAGTCCTCACTATAATAGTTGTATGCTACCACACAATGTTCAATATCCGTATAATAAGCATATATACCGGCCCCATTAGAAGATGACGTGTTGTTTTCAACCGTACAATATCGGATTTTAGCCTTTCGATTAGATGAACCCGATGCTGTAATTCCACCACCTTCATTATACCGAACAAGGCAGTTGCTCAATATTGTATTATCAGACATGGAAACCCCACCTCCAAATCCATTTTGAATAGTAAACCCATCCCAGATCGTCTCTCTAACTACTGTGTTATAATCATTTGGGCGATTTAAAACTTTGCGTTTGTTTTGTCCATCCAAAATAGTAGCGTTTACTTCACAATCCCGCAAAGTCAAATCATATTCTGGAGATTCGTTACCGACGAAGCCGCCATAAACTTTTACTCCTTCAACCATGGAAAATGCATTTTCAGAATTGAGTGTCGTATCACCATAATAGGTGCCGGCGGCCACCCATACCACAGCATTATATGTCTGTGCAATAAGCTGCGCATGCGAAAAGGAAGCTGTGGCATTGGCCCAACAATTACCCGACCGTGTGCCAGCACCCGTCTGTGTCACATAGACGATGCCATTATATTCTGTCATCGGCACACTATAATAGTCCGACTCATAGCAACCCAAGTCCACCGTGTCACGTTTGATTCGCGCTATGCCAGCCAAATCCACACTATCAGTCACAAAAGAATTGTCTCCTCTATTTATAAAAATAGATGTGGGCGCCAAATGCCAATCCACATTTGCAGTACTATCAAAAACACCCGCACTCAGAGATGGATTCACAAAATTCACAACATTAGAACCATTTTCCAATAAAACCATGTTTTCTCCTGAGAGACCTCCCTCAATGGCACAATGAGAACAAACAACCCTGTCTCCACTGCCTCTCAAATTATTGGATACACCATCTGTTTCATTGCCCCACACTATACAATTAGACATTCTGGCATATCCGGACAATCCCGCTCCCACATCCCTATATGCGGAAGAATTGCGGACTATGGTCGTATTGATAATTGTATCATTATTGGCTTCAATCCCCCCTGCCGCTGCCTCGGTTGATGTATTATTTGCAATCTGACAATTTATAATCTTACAGTTGCTCGTACTCATTCCTCCACCATAATATATTGACTTATTATGAGTCACTCTTGAAGATTCAATCAAAGCATAATGAGCACATATTCCAGCTCCGTTATATGATATATTATTTGAAACCGAACACTGAACAATTTTTGCCTTATGGGAAGACGACCCATACGCATAAATTCCTCCACCACAATTCGACCCTTCTATTTCATTATTCCGAACAAGACAGTGTTTCAAGATAGAATTTCCACATAGGTAAACACCCCCACCGGCTTCATTTCTCACAAGACCGTTCTGGATTGTGAAACCGTCCCATACGGTTTCCACGCCAAAATCACTTTTCTGATACAAAACCCTACGTGTATTCTGCCCATCCAAAATTGTGGAATTCGTTTCAAAATCACGTAAAGACAAGTCATAGTTTTCAGGCTCATTACCTGCAAAACCTCCATAAACATTTACGCCATTTATCATTGTGAATGCATTCAATGCTGCCGAATCTGTATTCCCAAAATAGGTACCCGCAGCTACCCAAACAACACATGATCGGGATTGGGCTAATGTAATGGCATCCTGCAATGAAGACATTGCATTATTCCAACTATCTCCCGAGCCCGTCCCCGAGCCTGTTGGCGTAACATATACGATTCCCTCAAAAGGATACGATTGAGTATTGGTGTATCCAGATTCATAACACCCCATATCTACAGTATCCACTTGTATTCTTGGCATATTATCCAAGTCTTTCAATCTACTGACAAGCATATTCTCACCCCTATTCACGCAAGGAGACCATTGCGTCAAATGCCAATCAACATTTGAAGTGGTATCCTCATACCCTGATATATTGGACGGATTCACAAAACAAGGATAGGTATTGTCATTGTTTATCACTATTGCATGAACCCCAACACTTTCTCCATCCATTGCACAAGCATAACATTGTAGTCCGTTCCCATAAAAATTATCCAAGGAATCCCCTCGCATATTTCCCCATACAATACTATTTGAAATATTACTCGAACCATATTCACCCACAGAAATACCAGCACCATTGCTTATAGCAGTATTCCGAACAATTGTGGTATTTATAATTTCAGATTCACGGCTAACGATTCCTCCTCCAGATTGTCCAGATGTGTTATTATTGATAAGACAGTTGCTCACTTTATCATGTGAAGAAGAAAAACCTCCTCCATCGTAAGAGGACGAATTATTACATATTACACAATTTGATACATCTGTTAAATATGAGCTAATCCCCCCCCCATATCTTCCATGGTTATAACAAATTTTGCAATTCAGAATTTCATTTGCATCATAACAATACACCCCACCACCGCTATTATTAGATGTGTTATACTGGATAATGCAATTACTTAAAGTTACTTTCCCATGCATTTCTGCACCACCTCCTTGATCTGCTACTCCATTCTGCAGTGTAAAACCGTCAAAAACCATAGGATAATCTGGATTGTAAGAAGACACGTACAACACCTGCCTATTATGTAAACCATCTAAAACAGTGGCATTTGTCTCGAAATCACGCAAAGACAAATCATAATTAGCAGGCTCATCCCCAGCAAAACCACCAAAAATATTGACAATCATGCTTTTACTCACCTTAAAGGCTGATGTTTTTGTTGTATCCCCAAAATAAGTGCCCGCAGCCACCCAAATACTCAAAGAATCCAACCCATATACCTGGTTAATAGCTTCTTGTAAATCCGTGAAGGCATTATTCCATGATGTGCCGTCATTACTTCCTGTTGCACCACTTTTGACATATACGACGCGCTCTGGCGATACAGGGATTTCTTTGATTTGAAGATTACAAAATACAACCTGGCACAATCTCCCCTCATAAGAGAACTTGAATCTTATATTTGATTCACCCGTCAAACCACTTATATCTACGATAGCCGTTGTCGTTGTCCAGGAGTTGAAAGACCCATAAGAGCTCAATGTCCAAATGGGCGTACTCTCATACGTGGATCCGCCATCTTTACTCACATAAATCTTCAAATCCACATAATTATAAGTAACATAATAGTCATTAGACTGGAAGTCAAAAGACATAAGTAAATTATTGCTGACTTGGCTGAAATCAAAAACGCAAGTTTCCAATTGTTCTATTTTATTATCATTACTCCCCAAACATGAAGCCCATTTACTAATTTTCGTCCATGTCTTATCCTGTTGTGAAATGAGATTCCAACAAACCGGCGGGAACCAATCACCTTCAAACTGTTCCGAATATGGTACTACTTTGCGTTGGCTACAATCCACCCCACTACCCTTAACTGTAATGGTTTCTAACACTGTATCACTTGCCAGTGAAATCATGCTATTTGCATTGCTTACTGACGTAGGGACATATTTCACAAACAAGACACCATTTTCTCTTATGGTTACAGTATTTACAAAAGACACACTATCAACAGAAACATAGAATGGCGCAGTAGTAGAAACTGTGATTGGAGATCTTAAATTATAACCTTTTACCATGATAGGCACTGTTCTTTCCCGAAATAATGGCACTTGCCCGAAATCCAACATCTCAGAACTAACAGAAATGGACGGTTTCCTCACTTCCACATCATCCAATCCAAGCCAATATATGTTTGTGGCACCTAAGTGTCGGAACGCAATGTAAACCGTTTGGCCTGCAAAGCTGCTTAAATCCACCACTTGCTCTTCCCAATCATTAAAAGCGGATTTTGTTAGCAACGGAGTAGTCGCTTCTAATTCTGTTACGTTATTTGAAGAGGCCACATAAACACTATAATTTTCTGCATAATAACTACTGGATTCTTGTCCTTTTATCCAAAAAGTGAGTACTGCTCCATCGGGAATATTTATCGCCGGGCTAATAAGCCAATTGTCGGGAGTAATCGTACCCACTCCATATACATAGGAGGACATGGAGGCAATCATACCATCACCCGAATGAGCTGCAGAGGGGTTTTGCTGATAGCGAAAGGAGGCATCCCAATTATATCCATCATTGTTCGCATCCACAATAGTCCAACCGGTAGGCAGGACACCGCTATCAAAACTCTCATGAAACAGCACCGCCTGCGCCTTCACACCCAACATCACACACCATACGAGAGCTACAGCCATTGCCAGTCGTTTCACACTTGTATTTACCATTACATTCTTCATATTCCTGTTATTTTGTTACTATATTTATTTTTCAAATCTTCTGTAAAATGCCAGAAAGGGATTCCTGGACCTTAATTTGCCCCGCACTGCGCGGTGTAGGTGAGTACCACTCCATCCTTTATTTTCTTGTTTTTCACCTTCTCGAAAAGCACATTGGCATCCGGATCAAAAATGATGAACCAGCTACTGTGATGGGCCTTGTCGGGTTCGTGCCACACAAAACGCAACGTCATACCCTCCGTCACAGAGAGATGAACCGTCTCACTATACACATTACCTTTATCCCTGTAAAACCGATAAAACGGTTCCTCCGCATCATCGGCATACACCTCCAACCAAACCGGATTCTCCACCTTATCCAATGCGGAACTGGCCCCGATGGCCAACATGATATCGCACTGCGGACGCATCGAAGACTGCGCCCACATCACCATACCCATCAAACATAAGAAAAACGAGAATAAAACCTTCCTCATGCGCCAGTTTTTTTTTCGTTAAACCCTCTCCCCTCCTTATAAACCCTCACTTTTAAACAGGGGACAAAGATACTGAAAATATTCTTATGAAAAAAGGCAATAAACCGAATCTTGCATCAGACTTTCGGGGTGAGCAGCAAATAGGGCTTCACCAACGCCAGATACTCGTCTGTATAGTAATTCCGCTCATCGCGGATGGTCAACGTATGTTCCTTGCACTCTGACATTTGCCACCCGTATTCCTGCACCACCCGATGGGCGGGCTTCTTGGCGGTGGGCCGCACGAACGTGCGTGCGCTGCAACACAATCCTGCCGCACGCGCCACCGCATCAAACGCCTCGCCCTCCACCGTGGGAAGAATCAACGTGAAACGTCCCGTTTCGCACAGCAGTTCCCGCACGCACGCCACCAACTCCTCAAACGAGAGCTGACCGTCACCATGACGGCTCTTCAATCGGGAGGGCTCCGTTGGTTTCAGATCCCGATGGTAAAAGGGCGGATTGCTGACAATCAAATCGAATTTCGGAGCAACATCCATCCGGGCGAAATCCTGGATGCGGCCATGCACAAACTGGAAACTGCCGGCAGGAAGCAACGGATAGAGGTTCGCATTATGCTGCGCTTCCGCCACAGAGCCGGCATCGGCATCCACGCCGCAGATATGCGCCGATACGCCCTGCCGGGCCATCTTTTGGGCCACACAGAAGGCCACCACCCCGCATCCACAGCCGATGTCAAGCAACGACCGCGCATCCCGCACATCGGTTAGGGCCGCCAATAACACTGCATCCGTGCCGATTTTCATCGTGCTGCGGTCGTGTTCCAACACAAATTTCCTGAACTGAAAAGAGGCCATTTAACAGTAAATTTCCAACAGGCTTGCCGTCGGAGCCGGCACCAGCGTGATTTCCTGCATGTCGGCGGGCACTAACAGCACATCGCCTTTGTTCATTGTTTCTTCACCGCCGTCAAAGCGCATCCCGGCCTTGCCATCGATGCACATGTAGATCACGAAAGAGTCCAACGTCACCAGATTCTTCGTCCACGGCTGATCCAAATCCAGTCGGCCCACATTAAAATACTGGGAGCGCACGAGGCTGACCAGCGCATTTTTCTTGGGCTCGTACGGCATCTTGAACTCGCCGAGGTTCTCCTCCAAGCGGATGGCCTTCAGCGCCTCCTCCACGTGAAGCTCGCGCGAGCGACCCTCCTCGTCCACCCGGTTCCAGTCGAAGAGGCGGAAGGTGATGTCGGAGGGCTGCTGGATTTCCGCGAGGAGCACGCCTTTGCCGATGGCGTGGACCGTGCCTGCCGGAATCATGAACGTGTCGCCGGGGCTTACCGGGTAGAAGCGCAGCAGCTCGGCTAACGCGCCACTGTTGACAGCGTTTTCAATCTGCTCTAATGTCAGCTTCTCCTTGAATCCAATATAGAGGCCGCTGCCGGGTTCGGCATCCAACACGTGCCACATCTCCGTCTTGCCGTTCTGCCCATACTCCTTCTGCGCCAACTCGTCATCGGGATGCACCTGCACCGAGAGATTATCCTGCGCATCTATGTATTTGATCAACAACGGAAATCCCAAACCATATTTTTCATAATTCTCCTCTCCCACCAGATCCGTAAGGTAAATTTCCAAAAGTTCGTTGAGGTTGTTTTCCGCCAAGAAACCGTTCGTCACCACCGATTCATCATCCACAAGGCCGGACACCTCCCAGCTCTCGCCACAGCGCGACATGGAGCTGGTGTCACGGCCCAGCAGGCGGGTAATGCGGGTACCACCCCAGATTTTCTCTTTTACAATAGGTTGGAAACGGAAAGGATAGAGCGAGGAGTGCATATTTTTCTGATTTTAACGTTTTTGCGGGTTATAAATCTGCCGAGGCGAATAATGGTAGTCGGGCTTCACCTTGTCGGGGTTGGTGCCGCGCACGCTCTTCATGAAGACCCAGCGGCCCGACTCCTCCACAAAACCTTGGCTCAAGCTGGACTCGGGCACCAGGAAGGCAGCACTGGATAGGCCCTCCTCCATCGGGATCAGCTCATCGAAGATGATCATCGGCGCATTCACCGCCTTGTAGTCCATCTCTTTGGTTTTGGGGTTGTATTTCCCCGTACTCACCAGATACTGCTGCTGCTCGTAATTGAGGTGCAGCGTGGCGTTTTTGGAATACTCGAAGATGACGCGGCTGACCTTTTCAGGGTAGTTCTTGAAAATACGTCCTCCGAAAATCGGCACCTTTTCCTTGTTGAAATGCAGAATCTCGATAATTTTCTGATTGGTGAGCAGATTATTGCCATTCCATCCCAACAGTGTATAATAGGTGAAATCCTTTCCCTTCACTGGAATTATCTTGTAATAAACCGCGCCATACCAACGGTTATGGTTGCCGATCATCGTTTTAGGATAATCGATGGCGTTGCGTTTGTCATACAGGGGGAAAAGCAGGAATTTTTTTCTGGATTCATTATATATTTGGACAAATCCGAAATTCTCGACGGAATAATCCTGTTTCATCACATACCAGGTGAAAATGCGGAACACATTATCAGGGGAGGTGAGCACGGCGAAGTTCTTGACGGAATCCCATTTGTGCTCAAACGAGTGCGGGCGTTGCAGGACCTCTTCCAGTAAGGTCATGAAATCCTCGTTCAAGGCCAGACGTGCGGTTTCGTCGGGCTCGTTCATCACCTGGTCGCGCAGGGTGATCAGCGAATCCTCCCACAGGCGGAAGCCGTAGTCCTTCTGGGCGGCAATAGGGAGGCCGCAGCAGATCAGGATGATATAGGTGAAGATTCGTTTCATAAAAGGGTGGCAAAAATACAAAAACTTAGGGGAATATCAAAAACGTTCCGTTTCCGTATTTTCTTTATCTTTGCGGCTCATTATGAAATAACCCAAATAAAACAACGAATATGGCAAAAGTTCTCATCATCGGGGCCGGCGGCGTAGGTGCCGTGGTAGCCCACAAATGCGCTTCCGTACCGGAAGTCTTCACGGAAATCATGCTCGCCTCCCGCACCAAATCCAAATGCGACAAGATCGCAGCCGAAATCGGAGGCAACCGCATCCAGACCGCACAGGTGGATGCCGACAATGTGGAGGAAACCATCCGCCTGATTGAAAGCTATAAACCCGACCTGCTGATCAACGTGGCCCTGCCCTATCAGGACCTTCCGCTCATGGATGCCTGTCTGGCCACCAAGACCAACTACATGGACACGGCCAACTACGAGCCCCGCGACAAAGCCAAATTCGAGTACAGCTGGCAGTGGGCCTATCAGGACCGCTTCAAAGAGGCCGGCATCATGGCCCTCCTCGGCTGCGGCTTCGACCCGGGCGTGACCAGCATCTACACCGCATACGCCGCCAAGCACTATTTCGATGAGATCCACTACCTCGACATCGTGGACTGCAACGCCGGCGACCACGGCAAGGCCTTCGCCACCAACTTCAATCCCGAAATCAACATCCGCGAGATCACCCAGCGCGGCAAGTACTGGGAGAACGGCCAATGGGTGGAAATCGACCCAATGTCCATCCACCGTCCCGTGGATTACCCCAACATCGGCGAACGCGAATCCTACCTGCTCTACCACGAGGAGCTGGAATCGCTGGTGCGCAGCTACCCATCCATCAAGCGTGCCCGCTTCTGGATGACCTTCGGACAGAAATACATCACCGTGCTCAATGTGCTGCAGGAAATCGGCATGACCAGCATCAAGCCCATCAACTACCAGGGTATGGACATCGTGCCGCTGCAGTTCCTGAAGGCCGTGCTGCCGGAGCCTTCTTCCTTGGGCGAAGGCTACCACGGACAGACCTCCATCGGCTGTCAGATTAAGGGTATTAAAGATGGCAAAGAGCGCACCTACTATGTCTATAACAACTGCGACCATGCCGAATGCTTCAAAGAGATTGGCGCACAAGCCGTTTCATACACCACGGGTGTGCCCGCCATGCTCTGCGCCAAAATGATCCTCACCGGCACTTGGAAAGGTACGGGCGTGTTCAACGTGGAACAGTTCGATCCCGACCCGTTCATGAAGGAGATTGGCGGATACGGCCTGCCCTGGCACGAGGTCATCGATCAGCCGCTACCCGTCTATAAGCACGAATAACGGACATCTTTGTCGAAAAAACAAAAAGAGAACAATGAATCTGATTCAAAAAATCAAAGAAACAACAACAACAACAGCTAATCCGGTTCTTGTTCGACTCATTTTCCTATCCAGATGACAGTTAACCGGGTTCATGATGACGAATAGGCGAAACCCTTTCAAGCGTTGGCTGTTCCGTATTTTCCGAAAAAACGAAACGGCTATTCATGAGCTGAACTATCTGTTTTGGGAATGTACCTGGCGGTGCAATCTGTCGTGCCGGCATTGCGGCAGCGACTGCAAGGCTGAAGCGTGCGTCCAGGACATGCCCTTTGACGATTTCCTGAACGCCATTAAGCCCTTGGAAAAACGCTATCCGCGCAACACCACCGTCATTGCCATCACGGGCGGTGAGCCGCTGTTACGAAAGGACTTGTCCGACTGCGGGCGAGCCCTGCGCCAGCACGGCTTCCAATGGGGAATCGTCACTAACGGCATGTTATACGACGAAGCCCGCCATAAAGAGCTTTTGGCGGCGGGTATGGGTTCTGTAACGGTAAGTCTGGATGGTCTGGAGGAGACACACAACTGGCTCCGTCAGCATCCTGAGAGTTTCCGGCAGGCCTTGCGGGCTTTGAAACTCATTGCCAGCGCACCGCAACTCAACTATGACGTGGTGACCTGCGTGCACCAACGCAATCTGGCAGAACTTCCAGCCCTAAAAGAGACTCTCATCGCCAACGACATCCAGCACTGGCGACTTTTCACCATCGCCCCCATCGGACGTGCCGCCCATGACAAGGAGCTACAACTCACCCGTGCGCAAGTGGAATCTGTGTTCCAGTTCATCGCCGACACGCGCCGCGAGGGCCGCATCGACCTCAAGTTCAGCTGCGAGGCCTACACCGGAAAGTATGAGGAGATCGTACGCGACAGCTACTTCTTCTGCCGCGCCGGCATCAATATCGGCTCCGTGCTCATCAACGGTGATATCTCAGCGTGTCCCAACATCAACCGTTCTTTCGTCCAAGGCAACATTTATCATGACAGCCTTATGGATGTGTGGGACAATCGTTTCCAAGTCATGCGCGAACGGAACTGGATGAAATGCGGTCCCTGCGCAAAATGCAACGATTACAGGCAGTGTCTGGGCGGAGCCATGCACTTGCGGGAAGGCAAAGACCAAAACATCATGCGATGCTGGAAGTTTTAAAAATCATCCTACGGATTCCCTGTTTTTTCGTATTTTTGCCACGAATTTATTTTAGCATAAAAGAGTAAAACATTTTTATATGAAAAAAATCCTGATCACTGGCGGCGCTGGCTTCATCGGTTCCCATGTTGTAAGACTTTTCGTCAACAAATATCCCGGTTACGACATCTATAACTTAGACAACCTCACATACGCCGGAAACCTTGAAAATTTGGCGGACGTGGAAGGCAAGGCCAACTACCATTTCATCAAGGGTGACATTGCCGACCAGGATTTCATCATGAAACTGTTTCAGGAGCATCAGTTTGACGGAGTCATCCATCTGGCCGCCGAGTCACACGTGGACCGATCCATCACCGACCCGATGACCTTCGTACACACCAACGTGCTGGGCACTGTGCATCTATTGAATGCCGCCCGCACCATCTGGAACGGCAATTGGGAAGGTAAAAAATATTACCAAATCTCCACTGATGAGGTTTACGGAGCGTTAGGTGCCACGGGTGCGTTCCAAGAGACCACCCCATACAATCCGCACAGTCCCTACTCTGCCGCCAAGGCCAGCGCCGACCATTTCGTACGCGCTTACCACGACACCTATGGGATGCCGACCGTCATCAGCAACTGCTCTAACAATTATGGTCCGTATCAGTTTCCGGAGAAGCTTATTCCTCTGTTCATCAACAACATAAAACACAACAAGCCGCTGCCCGTCTATGGTCAGGGCATCAACGTACGCGACTGGCTCTACGTGGAGGACCATGCTGAGGCCATCGACCTCATCTTCCACAAGGCCGCTCCAGGCAGCACCTACAATATCGGCGGCAACAATGAGTGGCGTAACATCGACCTTATCAAAAAGCTGATTGAAATCATGGACCGCAAGCTGGGCCGTCCGGAAGGGACTTCTATGGCCTTGATCACCTACGTCACCGACCGCGCCGGCCACGACCTGCGTTACGCCATCGATCCCACCAAGATCAAGAACGAATTGGGCTGGCAGCCGAAAGTGAAATTCGATGAGGGTTTTGAGAAAACCGTGGACTGGTATTTGGCCAACGAAGAATGGTTCAACCACGTCACTTCCGGAGCCTATGTGGACTACTACAAGAAAATGTACGAAGGACGATAGTCGGCGATGATTCCATAACCTTGCAGGAACATGATTTTCAGCTCGCTGACCTTCTTATTCCTATTTCTCCCCATTGTCATATGCTTGTTGGCACTTTGCCGGCGGGTGTCCTATCAGAATACACTCCTGTTCGTCGCCAGCATCCTCTTTTATGCTTGGGGCGGTGTCAGCTACACGCTGATTCTTCTTGTATCCATATTCGTAAACTATATTTGTGGCCTGCTCATCGCCCGACGACGGTGGCGGACTTTCTGGCTGGCATTATCTGTCATCTTAGATTTGTCCGCACTGGCATTCTTCAAATACGCCAACTTTATAGTGGACAATTTCAATATTCTGGGCGGCGTGTTCGGCATCTCGCATATAACCCTTCGTAACATAGTGCTGCCCATCGGCATCTCTTTCTACACCTTCCAGGGCATCTCCTACCTTGTGGACGTATATCGGGGTCAAGTGCAGGCGCAGACCAACATCATCAAGCTGGGCACTTATATCGCCCTTTTTCCGCAACTGATAGCCGGCCCCATCATCCGCTACCATGAAATCGAGCCTCAACTCTCGAACAGGGATTTCAGCTTCGGGAACATGTACGCGGGTATCTGTCGCTTCTGCATCGGACTAGCACGCAAAGTGTTCATTGCAAACCAGCTGGCAATCATTGCCGATGACATCTTCGCCCGCACACCGGGAACCATGCCCTGGTGGGCACTCTGGATTGGAGCCCTCTGCTACTCGCTGCAAATATACCACGATTTTGCCGGATACTCCGACATGGCCATCGGGTTAGGCCGGATGTTCGGGTTCCGATTCCCCGAGAACTTCCACTTCCCCTATCTTGCCACTTCCATCCGTGAGTTCTGGCGACGTTGGCACCTCACCCTCTCGGCCTGGTTCAAAGACTATCTTTACATTCCGTTAGGTGGGAACCGCAAAGGTGAAAAGCGCACCTTCCTCAATCTCTACATCGTATTCTTCCTCACAGGCCTCTGGCATGGCGCCAGTTGGACCTTCGTTGTCTGGGGTCTTTTGCACGGTTCTTTCATGGTGTTGGAGCGCATCGGTTTCGACCGTCTTTTGGGCAAGGTATTCAAACCCTTGCAACACCTGTACGCACTATTGGTGGTAATTATCGCTTGGGTCTTTTTCCGTGCCGACGGAATCACATACGCCTTGCACTATGTGCGGCAGATGTTCGCCTTCGCCGGCAGCTCCGGCAGTGGCCTCTTCCTGCAACAATACCTCCAACCCTCTTTCATCCTGTTCGCCATCGTGGGCGTGGCCGGATGCACCCCGCTGTTCGCCCGCTGCCACGAGGCCCTTCAGACGGCCATCGCCAAAGGGAACAAACCGCTTTGGCACCTGCAGCACATCGGCACCATCGCTGCCATCACCATCCTGTTGCTGACGGTGAGCAGCTTTTTAGTTGCAGGCAGTTACAATCCGTTCATCTATTTCCGATTCTAACCATGAAAGAGCGCCAGAACCCCTATATTATCCTCACAGTCATCCTGTTCGTGTGCATGTTGGCTTTCCCCGCCTTCCACCTGGTGAGCCATCGCAACCAGGCGTCTGAAAGCCAACGGGAAAATAGGACCTTGGCTTCTTTTCCATCATTGAATCCGGCACGTTTGGACAAATTCCCAGCCCAGTTCGATTACTATTTCAACGACCATTTCCCTTTTCGGGATCAATTTTTGGATGCTTATTTCCTGTATTCCCTGTTCAATGACCAATCTCCCACGCCGTCCGTTGTTATCGGTAAAGAGGATTTCCTTTTTTGTGGCAAAGAAGAGAAAGAGCTCTATGAAGGGACACTTGAGTTTACGGAGGAGCAGATGCGTATGATAGCGGATGAGCTGGCACGACGTTATGACACTCTCCAGCGAATGGGCATCCGCTACTATGTGTTCCTGGCCCCCACCTCGTATGAAATCCATCCTGAATTTCTGCCACCCTATTTGCTGCGGGCTTCTGAAACGGCCACCGAAAAATTCTGTCGGGTGATGCGCGAGCGTGCGCCGAAAGTCCCACTCACCTACCTCAAGACCACACTCCTGAGCTATAAGGGAGACACGTTGCTATATCGCAAAAATGACAATCATTGGAATTTGCTTGGAGCAGAATATGGCGCGGAAAAAATCATGGAGACGCTTTCTAAAGACAATCCGAAGCTGCCATCTTCCATCCGGCAGGATTTCATCATCACCCCATACGAACATGAAGGTGGCAATCTGTACTCCTGGATATCCATACGGGGAAATTCTCCCACATATCAGAAAGATCGGGAATATCACACGGTATATGCCGACACTGCAGATTTTTTCCTCACCGAGGATACTGTACAGGACTTCACTCCTACTGAAGGATTTGCCTATCCATACGAATACGAAAAACAGTTCCGTACAAATCGCACTAATCATCCTAAAATTCTATTCATCCGTGACTCCTATTGCAACAACATCATACCTTTCGTCAGCCCTTATTTCCGCGAATCGCTTTTCATATTCGATGCTTGGCAGTACGGAGCCAATTGGGATATCATCCGACAGGAAAAGCCCGATATCGTGGTGCTGATGATTTACGAACCACACATTCGAAACATTTTCAAGACGTTATAATTCTCATGCAAATAAAACTCTCGAACATACGGATTCCCGTCGGCAGTAAAGACGGATTGGAGGCTGCGATAGACCGGCAGTTCGGCATACGCCCAGAAGACCTGCAGAACCTTCGGGTCGTGCGCCAAGCCATCGATGCCCGAAAGCGGAATAATGTGGTGTTCGACTATCAGGTTCTGGTTTCGTTACCCGAACAGTATCAGCACCTTATGAGTCAAGCTGGTGTATCGGCTTGGCAACCGCCCATGGAGGTGGACTATCCCCGTTGGCGTGGCACGCACAGACCCGTCGTGGTCGGTTTTGGGCCCTCGGGTATGTTTGCAGCCCTTTATCTGGCGCGTTGTCAGGCACGTCCCATCATCCTTGAGCGGGGTGAGAAGATTGAAGAACGTAAAAAGTCCGTAACGGATTTCATGAACAACAAGACGCTGAAAGCCCATTCCAACGTGCAGTTCGGCGAGGGCGGGGCCGGCACCTTCTCCGACGGCAAGCTTAACACCAACGTTCACAGCGAATACAACACATTTATTCTCAACGAGTTCCACAAACATGGAGCCAACGAGGATGTCACCTACATGCAGAACCCTCATGTGGGCACCGATTATCTGGAGAGGGTGGTCCGCAACATCCGTCTGGAAATCGAATCTCTTGGCGGGGAGTTTCATTTCAACACCATGTTTGTAGATTTCCGTCAGGAGGGCAGCCTATTGCATCTGCAGTGCAACCCTGACATCAACCTCGACACTGAACATCTTCTGTTAGGGTTGGGCCATTCAGCGCGAGACACCATTCGTCAACTGCACGCCCATGGACTGCAGATGGAGCCCAAGCCTTTCTCCATGGGAGTGCGCATCGAGCATCTCCAGCAACGTGTCAACAGGATGCAGTACGGTGCCACCGCCAAATTGTTGCCTCCGGCCTCCTACAAGGGCGTGGTACATCTGAAAGAACGGAGCGTATATACCTTCTGCATGTGCCCCGGCGGTACTGTAATGGCCTCCGCCAGCGAACCCAACAGTATCGTCACCAATGGTATGAGTGAACGCAGCCGCGACAAGGCCAATGCCAACAGCGCCCTATTAGTCAACGTGACTCCTGAGGATTATTTCCACAACAGCCCGCTGGACGGACTGGCCTATCAGGAAAAATACGAGCGGATGGCCTTCGAGGTGGCTGGCGACTATCGGGCACCAGGCAATCTGATGGGCGAGTTTTTGCAAAACAGGATAGCCCGGCAACACCGGAGTGTCACTCCCTCCTATCCGCACGGCATCGTCTATTGCGACCTCAACCGTTGCCTCCCCAACTATGTGGTTGAATCCCTGCGGGAGGCCATCCCATTGATGGGCCGTAAGATGCAGGGCTTTGCCGACCCGGATGCAGTGATGACTGGTGTGGAGACACGCTCTTCGTCGCCCGTGCGCATCCTGCGTGGCGACGACCGCCAGTGCGTCATCAAGGGCATATACCCGATGGGCGAGGGTGCCGGCTATGCAGGCGGCATCATGAGTGCCGCCATTGACGGCCTCAAAACCGCAATAATCGCCACCAAAAGTTTTCCAGACGAATAAGAATCATCCCAACTACACTATCCCTTATACCTTCATAGTCAATATTTTTTCTTCATCTATCCCTACGATTTTGGCGACCACAGCTGGCTTCATGCCGTTAATCAGCATATTCCGTATAAGCAAGCTACGCTCCTCAATTCGACCTTCTTCCTTTCCTTTTTCCATTCCCTTTTCCATTCCCTTTTCCATGCCCTTTTCTATCCCTTTCTCCATCCCTTTTTCCAGCCCCTCTTTCAATCCCATTTTCATCCCCATTTTCATCCCCATTTTCATCCCCATTTCCTTTCCTTCTTCCATTCCTTGCTTCAAGCCTACTTTTATCCATGTGGCCTCCACGCTGACAGCATCCCAATATTTGTCATAGATGTAACGTTCTGCATCGCTGTAGTTGATAACCTCCAATAGATCGATGGCCTTGGCAATGTCGCAATCGGCAAGCAAATCAGAAGGCGGAAAGCGAGTTTCTTCCTGCATCTCTGTGAAAAATCGCATCCATAATTCCCTTTTGGAGGTTCCTTTGTTCTGTATCTTTTGGAACTTCTCCATCTCAACAAATACAATTTTAAGCCCTTCAAGTACCCTGTCAGTATGATATTCATGGACGATGCGATAAGGATGATACCATTCCTCAATATCTGGATGGCTATTTCCATTGACGAAATTCAAAGAATATACAGGTTGTAATAAATCATACGTGCCACCCTTCTGAAGTTGATTCACATAAGCTTTTGAGGTGTTGAAAAGAACCCGCTGGTAAAAGCTTTCCGCCCAATTGAGCTGCATCTCCACAAGAAACTGGGAACCGGAAGAATCCTCGCAACAGACATCCACAATACTATTCTTGCGAGCAGGTGTCTCGGGCATGAGCTCGGCTGAGATGTAGTGTAGGGAGGTTATGGTTCGTCCGCCTTCTAACGGTAGAAAAGCATTGAGAAGACTCGTAGCCAAGTCAATGTGTTGTCCAAAGATTTTACGAAACGTAACATCGGTGATGGGACTATAATATTTAATAGGACCTCTGATCATTTAATTTATCTTTAAAATTCAACACAGCAAAAATACAATATAATCTACCGCTTGTCAAGTACCAGAACAAAATTTTTCACCTTTGATTATTAGACATTTAATAATCAGTATAAATATTTTAACAACTATTTGTTAAAATCAAAAACCGAATTTCGGAGAAAAAAGGAACCCCGCGAAAAAAAACTACTATTTGTCATCTAGTATCCGCACCCTTCGTAAGTCCAGCATATTTACAGGATTGGTGCCAAGGCCGGTGATATTGGCCTGCGTGAAGCGGATCACCTTGTCGTAGTAGAGCACCACCACGGGCGCGTCTGCCATAAGCAACGCATCCATGCGGGTATAATATTCGTTGCGTTTGGCCTCATCGGCGCAACGCTGTGAGGCCTCGTACAGCTTGTCAAAGGCAGGGTTCACATAGTGCGTGTAGTTGGAGCCGGCAGGCTGCAGGTTCTTGGAATAGAACAGGGCCATATAGTTTTCCGCATCGGGATAATCGCAAATCCAGGAGCCGCGGAAGAAGGGAAGCTGGTAGCTGCGCATCATCTCGCGCTGCTGCGCGCCCTGCATCACATCCAACCGCAGGTCAATACCCAGCTGTGACAGTTCGTGCTGCATGTACTGCACCAGGTCGGCGTAGGAGGCGGACACGGCCACGGAGATTGGCGGGAGACCCTTGCCGCCGGGATAACCGGCCTCCACCAGCAATTGCGCCGCCTTGGCCGGATTGTACGTGTAGCCGCCCGTGCGCGCAGGGTCGTGCGAAGGCATACCCCGCGGCACAAAACCACCCGTACCTGGATAGCCCACATTGTTGCGCAAGTATTTCATCATCTTCTCACGATCGAAACCATAGTTGATAGCCTGCCGTACCCGCTTGTCCAACAACGGGTTGTCCTTATCACCAGACTTCAACATGAAGCCTAAATACTCCGTGTTGAGGTACGGACCCGTCAACATTTTGATTTTATCCTTGTAGTCAGGATTGAGCCGCCCATCCTTCGTAAGCAGTGCGTCCTTATAGCAGGCCTCCACACCCGACATGAAGTCGAGCGAACCCTTCATAAACTCCATAAACACCGACTGTTTGTCCACGATGAATGAAATGGCCACCGCATCGATATACGGCAGACGGTTACCTTGCTCGTCGCGTTCAAAATAATCGGGATTCTTGCGCAACACAAGCTTCACACCCTCCTGCCATAGCTGGAACTGGAAGGGGCCCGTACCCACAGGATGCTTGCGGAAATCCTTACCGTAACGCTCCACCACCTCCTTTGGGACCACGGAGCAGTATTTCATCGTCAGGATACCGAGAAACGGCGGGAAAGCCTCCGACAATTCTATTTGGAATGTAGTGTCATTCAAAGCCTTGAACAAAGGTTTACCCTCTTTGTCGCGTTTCACCTTCTGGAAAATCCACGCACCGGGTGAGGCCACGTCAGGATCCAGAATACGTGAAAAACTATACACAAAATCCTGAGCTGTCACCTTGCGGGATTTCTCAAACGGATACTCTTTCGTATTATGAAACGTCACATCATCGCGCAGGAAAAACGTATAGATGCGACCATCGGGGGAAACAGTCCAGCTTTTGGCAATAGAGGGTACGATATTCAGCGAATCGTCCATATCAACAAGCCCGTTATAGAGCTGGTTACAGGGCCAAAGCGTAGCCTGCCCTGAGGAATAAGCCGGGTCAAGCGACGCGATGCCGTTGGATTCGTTATAATGAAAAATCTTCTTGTCCGAATGGTCATACTTAGGCCGACAGCCCGTCAGCACCACCATCATCAACACCAAACAGAACCACAATCTCCTCATTATCAACTATTATTTATGAATTGTAAATTATAAATTCACTACGACAGTGCCTGATTGACCTTCTTGGAGGATTCCAAAATAGAGTTGTATTCTTCCGGAGTGATATCAGCATTGAAATAATAGACCGGATTCACAGGGGTACCGTTCTTAATCACCTCATAATGGAGATGCGATCCCGACGACATACCCGTAGAGCCCACATACCCGATAAGTTGTCCTCGTTTCACCTTTTGTCCGGGTTTCACCGCTTTTTTTGAAAGATGAGCATAGAGTGTTTGATAGGAATATCCATGGTTGATGAGTACCGCGATGCCGTAGCCGCTGCCCGGATTCTCCCCAGACACCGTGCCGTCGGCGGTCGCATACACAGGCGTGCCTTTAGGCGCGGTGATGTCCACCCCCGTATGGGCGCGCAAGGTCTTCAAGATGGGATGATAGCGCCGCCCGAAGCCTGAAGTGATCGTGTGCATATTCTTCAGCGGACGGATGGCCGGGATGGATTTCAGCATGTCGGATTTCTTGCTGGCAATCTGTTCCAGCTCTGACAGCGAGCGTGACTGTGCCGCTAACCGCACCACCAACTGGTCGGCCTTCATATTAGCTTCCTTCAGCTCTGCGTACGCCTCCGAACGGGACAGGCTGTCGAACCGCGGGTCGGCCAACAAAAGCGGATAACGCTCGGATGCCGGCACCGGATCAGCCTCAAAGACTGTCCGGTAAACGTTGTCGTCGCGGTCCTCAATATCCAACAGCACATCCGACATGATATCAATACGCTGCGACAGATATTCCACCTCGCTGCGCAACTCGTTGTTCTCCCGCTCCAGAATCTTCACCTTTGGGGAATCTATCGTATAAAAAGCAATCCAAACGAAAACCACTGCAAACGCCACCCCGCTGAAGAAGACCCACACCAACCGCTTGAAGATGTGCTTGAAGCTCACCTTCACCTTCTCAAACGAGAGTGTCTTTGGGTTAAAATGATAAAACGAGTTTGGCATTCGCTTGATTAATACGCTTTTATAAAAACATCTTTATTTACAACCGATGCAGATGCGGTCACCAATGCCATAGCTGCTGATGGCACCACTGTTCCGCTTGATGATGATTTTCAACTGCACACCGTATTTCTGCGCGATATAACGATACGTGTCGCCCTTCTGTAACGTGTGGTACTCTTCCGGCGACTTAGTGCTCTTCATTTCCAAATAAATAACCTCATCTTCAATCGGTTCCGAATCATCATAAACATCATTGTACAAACGCAGGTTTTTTTCGGACAACTGCATGGAAGTAGCTAACGACTTATAGGTGTCACCCTTACGGGCAATGAGGAACTTGGTTTTATTGTTCTCATACACAGGACGACTCGTATAAGGATAATATGCCGATTTATAGGGCACGGCATAGGGATTGAGGACGAACACATTCTTGCCTTGCACCTTCTCCGGTTCCGGTTCCGAAACCTTCTGCACGATAGTATCCATCTTAGGTTGCTTGGGTTTCTCCGACTTGTTGACGATGACCTGTATTCCGTTCACCTCCATCGTGTCGGCTTTTGGCTTGGCAGCAGGTTCCGACTTGGTTTCAGGCTTCGACGGTTTGGTCTCCACCAGTTCCGTTTGTACAGGCTTCGCCGGCTGGGTTTCCACCGGTTTCACAGGAACAGTGGCCACTGTTTCAGGTTGGGCGGGCTTGGGCTCCGCTTTCTCCACAGGCTTTGTAACCGGACTTTGAGAGGCGCTGTTAGACGTAATAGGACTGGTTTTGGGTATCGCGGCGGATGCCAACGCCGACGTATCGCCCATCCGTTGGGCTACCTTGCGGTCATAATGCATCAAATAGTATTTCTCGATGATGGAAATCAGCGTGTCGGCATAGTGCGGATTGCCGGAATAGCCGGCCTCCTTCAGCCCGTTTGCCCAGGATTTGTAGTCGGTGATGGGCAGATAGAAGAGCCTGATGTAGCGACTGCGCTGCGACAAGAACAGCGAATGGTCACGGTAGGATTCCTCTACTGTGGCATATTTGCGGAAGCAGTACTCGCTGCTGTGGTTCTCCGTCTCGTAAAAGGTGGGGCCGGTCCACTCTTTCGTGTGGCACATGATGCCGAAATGGTTATTGGCCTCCTTGGCAATACGGTTAGTACCGCATTTGGAAGCATAAATAGCCTGGGCCAATGTGATGCTGGCGGGCACCTTATACTGTTCCATCTCACTCATAGCCAAATCCTTATACTCATCGATATAATCGTAAATCTGGTCTTCCAACGTGTATTGGGCATAGCTGGAGGCCATGCCGAACAGGAGGATACTCAAAAACAGAATTCGTTTCATAATCGGATTATATTTAATGTTTTAACAATATCTGGTCGCCGGGATGAATGATGGAATTCTCATCCAGTGAATTATACTTGAAGATGTAGTGCAGCTGCACGCCGTAACGTTGTGCGATATAGCGCAGCGTCTCACCCGCCTGCACAATATGTACCTTGTTGTTGTGCGTCTTCGCCTTGGACTCTATATAGACAATCTCGTTCTCCACCGGCTGCGAGTTGGGGTCAAGCACATCGTTGAACTTGCGGAGACTCACCGCAGCCACCTGCACGTCGCCGGCGATCTTCTCGTAGGTGTCACCCTTCTGGGCGATG
The DNA here is from genome assembly GCA_024682995.1 of Bacteroidales bacterium. GTDB lineage: Bacteria > Bacteroidota > Bacteroidia > Bacteroidales > WCHB1-69 > F23-D06. The sequence goes on from JAIKYR010000106.1 coordinate 33,449, forward strand.
ATGAAATAGGTGTGGTTGTTCTCGAATACCTTGCGGTAACTGAAAGGACTGGCTCCGGCGGGATACTCGCTGCCGATGGCCGTGAACACCTTGATCGCCGTTTTGGCAGGCTGCACCACGACGGGCTTGTCCGGCGTGGTAGGTTTCACCGGCTGATTGGGTTTAGTGGGGGTAACTGACGGATTCGTACTGCTGTTATCCACTGGTTTCCCGCCATTCCCGTATGGGTTTTCCGCCACCTCCTGTCCAGCCTCCTTTTTCATGCATAGCGTGTCCAAACGGGCGATGCTGAAGCGTTCAATCAGGCTGATCAGACGGTCGGCGTACTGCGGATTGGTGGCGTAGCCGTCGGCCTTGAGCGTGCGGGCCCAGGCACGGTAATCCAGAATGTCGAGCTGGAAAAGGTTGGCATAGCGCTTACGGGTAGTCAGGAATTTCGAATGGTCGTTGTAGGAACCGGCCACATCCTCGTATTTGCGGAAGCACTCCTGAAGCTCATCGTCGTCTATGAGGATGGTGTCACCCATCCAGTCCTCGTGGCACTTGATGCCGAAGTGGTTGTTGCCCTCCGTGGCCAGCCGACTCATGCCGCAAGCACTCTCAAAGATTCCTTGCGCCAGCGTGATGCTAGCCGGAATGCGGTACTCATGCATCTTATCCATGGCCACATGCTGGTATTTCACAATATAATCCCGAATGTCCGCCTCAGTATATTGGGCAAGCACATGATTGGAAACCAGCCCTGCCATCACAAGCAGACATCCGATACAGAATATTTTTTTCACTAAATCTATTAATTATTAACTGTAAACTATTAATTATTTTCTCCCCATTCCCAAATGCAATTTCCTAAGTTCAAACGCCTCCATCACCATCTTCGTATAAAACTCCTTAATATCCAATTTATTGTATTCCACCTGACCGGGTACAATGCTCATCGCCGTCTGACCGGGGATGGTGTTCACCTCCAGGAAGTAGGGAATGCCGTCGGTTTCGGAGAGGATGAAGTCCACGCGCACCACGCCGTGGCAGTCGAGGTTGCGGAAGATGCGGGCGGCGTAGTCGCTCATGAGGGCGGTCTTGTCGTCGTCGATGACAGCGGGAGTGATGAGTTTGTGGCCCACGGCCGTGTATTTGGCGTTATAATCATAGAATTCGTTGCTGGCCACCACTTCGGTGACGGCGAGCACCTTGACGCCACCATAGACGGAGGTCACGCCGCAGGTGAACTCACGCCCGCGCACGAACTTCTCCACCATCAGCTGGTTGTCGTACTTGAACGCCTCCGCGAACGCGCCCGTCAGTTCCTCACGGTTGTGCACTTTCGTCACGCCGACGCTGGAGCCCGAATTGCAGGCTTTCACAAAGCACGGGTAGCCGCACACCTCTTCGATGCGCTCAAAATCTATCGGGTCGTTCACGTAGAAATGAAGCGACGGTGAGATGGAGATGCCGAGGTCGGCCACCGCTAAATTGCAGTAGTACTTGTTGAACGTCAAGGCGGAGCAGAAGACGCCACAGCCGGTGTAGGGCAGTCCCACCAGCTCGAAATAGGCTTGCAACCGTCCGTTCTCGCCAGGCGTGCCATGGATGGCGATGAAGGCTGCATCAAAGGTAACCTTCCCGTCGGGGAGGGCCAGCGTGAAGTCGTTCTTGTCCACCTGCCACACCTGTCCGTCGGCATCGGTGTAGTGCCAGTCCGCCCCCTTGAAATGGATCAGATAGGGGTTGAACAGGTTCCTGTCTAACTGGTTGAAAATGTTATCAGCCGTCTTGAGGGATATTTCATATTCGCCGGAATCCCCGCCGGCAATAAGGGCTATATTATACATAATAATACAATAATTTCAAATTGGGCAAAGATATAGGTTTTCCGCGGGGATACGGCAGGGTGCCCAACCGTTTTTCAAACAGCGGAATGTGCATAATACCCGCCCGCCTTGTTGGAGCCTTCATGTTCGATGAGGCCCTCCTCCTTCAGCAGGCGGATGTAGCGGTAAACGCTGCTCGGGGCCAGCCCGGTCTGTTTCTGGATATCCTGTGCCGAACAGCGCGGATGAGAGGCAATGTAGTCGTAAATGGCCTTGTAGGTCTTCTCGTTTCGCGGCTGTTCCCATTCCCCCTGTTTGGTTTTCCCCTGCAGCAAAGGGATTGCACTTTCACGGTAAGCATCCGAAATGGGCAGTTGCACACGCCATCCGCCATCCCCTCGCAAATCGACATCCTTTTTGCTAAAACCCGTCACAGCGTAGTCCATCACAAAGCAATTGCGGGATATGGGCACGATGCCTGCCGTGGTGAACATATTCTGCAACTGGGAAAGAGACCCGTAACGGTGACACTTCTTTCCATCCCTAAGGTACACATTCGTAAAGTTGCCATTCTGCTGGCAGTATATTATATCCGCAACCTGGACCAGCAGATGTTGGCCATTTTCATCTATCACCTCTATCTGCATATTCTCCTTATACAGCAGCGTTTCGGATATCTTCTTGAGGCGGTGTGTCTCGCGAAGCGCACAAATGGTAAAGGATAAGAGCACAAAGCCTGCATCCCGCAGAAAGACACAGATAGAGCTGTCTATAAAGAACAACTCTGCTCCCGACACCTTCAACCGCAACAGATTCGCATGCGATTGCGGGTACACAAGGGCTATTTCGCCCAATGCCGCCAACAAAGTGGTTAGCAGGCTGGCAATCACATATTTCCAAGTCTTATTTTGGGCGTACAGCAGAGGGAACCAGAGTTTCTCATTCACAAGCATGGCTGCCAGCACTATGATGGCGCACAGGTACTCCTTGTACAGGCACGGGTAGGCCACCGGACGCAATAGGGAAACGTGGTGAAAGGCGAATAGCACTATACCACAAAAAACAAGTTGTATCACTACCCCAAGTGAAATCCGGATTGCTTCTTTTTTCTTCATTTTTTCCTGTTTTTCGCCCGCAAAAATACGATTTTATTCTCTCATTTTGGGCCGTTTCGTCATAATGTGACGAAATCGGTTTTGGGGAAATTCTTGAAATTTAAAAAAGACAGTAAAACGGTGGTTTACAATCATATACAACATAATTTATTCTCTCATTTATCCTCTCATTTATTCTCTCATTTTGGGCCGTTTCGTCACATTTTCGCCCCTTCGGCCTTTAGCGTTGGAATTTTTGTGTGGGAATGTGTTATCTTTGGGGCGGAAAAACACAACATTAGCACCCAATGATCAATTTGAGTTTAGATAAAAAAACAAAGCCAACGGCCAATAGCTAACAGCCAACACCTTTAACTCCTTAGTTCCTTAACTTCTTAACTATAAAGCCAACGGCCAATAGCTAATGGCTAAATTCCAACCCCCAAATCCCAACACCCTCACATCAACAACCAAACCCCAAAAAAACATGAAAAAGCAAACCCTTTTCCTCGCCCTCCTCCTCGCCTTTGCCCTTGCCGGACGGGGACAATATGAATCTTTCTTCGGGAATTCCTATCATCCAATAACAGACGGTTGCTCGTGGTCCGTGAGCAATGACAAGTACATGGCAGCAGGTGACACATTGCTTGGCTCAAAGACGTACCTGAAAATTTACAGACAAAGCGACAACCAGTCTTTCGACTTCAACCTCTCTCAAGCTCAATATTTTGCAGCCATTCGCAATGACTCGGATGGTATGAAAACATTCGGGTTCTTGCCCGCAGGAAGTACGATAAAAGACCTGAACACCAGTATCGTGTATCAGCTCGACACGGCTCAAGAAATACTTTTGTATGATTTTTCCTTGGAGAAAGGAGATACGGTGACCTATTATGCTTTGGGGAACAACAATCATGCGGTTAAATGCACTGCCATCCGAGTGGAGTCGGCGGATATCCCCGTGGGATGGAATCAGTATTCTCCTGTTTTTCACCACTATAGTAGTGATGATACGATTGTGTATTTGACAGACAACACACCTCTACGACAAATCCTTTTAACGAGTGTTGAGTACCCTGTTCCAAATAATGTTTGGATAGAAGGAATTGGGAGCATTCATGGTTTTGCCGAGGGGGATCCGTTGTGGTTCGAAGATGTTAGCAGGCAGGTGCTCCTCTGTTTCTCTGACAATTCCGAAGCCACATACCAGACAGGATTCGATTTTGACAACACCCCTGAGGATTGTTTCAGTAATGGATTTGGAGGAGATGTGACGGACAAGCCGCCTATGGTGGTCTCGCTCTACCCCAACCCCGTGTCGGATGTTATGCACATATCCTCTTCTTCGGATGAGCTTCAATACGCCCTCTACTCCATTCTTGGCAAACCCCTCCAACAAGGGATACTTCCTCCATACCAGTCTATTACAATCAACATGTCAGGCCTACCATGCGGGATTTATATGCTTCACTATACCTCTAATGGTGTTGAAAGAACAAGAAAAATAATCAAATATTAACATATACAACTTCTTAACTCCAAACCCAAAAGCCAACGGCTAATAGCTAACGGCTAAATCCCAAAGCCCAATTCCCAACCCCCTCACATCAACAACCAAACACCCAAACACATGAAAAAGCAAACCCTTTTCCTCGCCCTCCTGTTTTTTTTGTTGTCGTTCGGAAATTCATTGTACGGACAAAAAGAGAACAAACATAGATCAAGTGTGTCCTGCCTTCTATCGGCACAGAGTTACACACAAATATTCAGCGATGAGTTCCAGCATGTGACACTGAACGGGGAGAAAGCTGTAAATTTTGTTAAACATTCGATAAGGACTGATAGTACGGATAAATACACATTTAGTGCGGGCTTAATTTATTCTTTTGTCGGAGGTGGACCAACTATCAAATACGCCATTGCCCAAAATTGTGTTTTTCAAACGGATTTAGTAGGAAAGTTCTTCATAAATCAAATGTCATTCGGGAATGGTTTCATTGTTTATATACATGAAATCTCCCAAAATTTCATGTATCAGCGAAAATTTTCAGAAAAAAACGATGTGGCATATTATTATATGATTGGAGGAGGTCTTTCCGGAGGGGTGTCTCTATTCCGACCTCTTCTTTGGAAAATCGGGACTTATCCGTTTTTTGGAGTGGAATTCGCCTTGAAAAACAAAAAACTATCATTTCAAATTGATGTTAGACCGGGGTATGGTTTGTTGTTGAAATCCGGAAAAGCGAAACCATCTCGTATTTACGGCGACACTTTTCAGTTTCTCTATAAATTTCTTTTCTACGTAAACCCTCCTGAACAATTCCCCTATCATGGGTATGACATAAGTGTGAATTTTGCAGTCAGATTTTGTAAAATTAAATAAACAAAACATGAAAAAAAACATTGTTATACAAATTTCAGTTTTATTTTTGGTACTCACTAGTACCTCTGCGCAGACCTACACTCAGGCTTTTGACAGCGTCTTTGCCAATGTGAGCAGGGCTGGGGCAAATACAGGAATACTCTATGAACGTGTTCTGCCATTTGCCAATCTAACCAATTTCAACTCCTTGTTATCCAATCCAGACACC
>JAIKYR010000161.1 GCA_024682995.1 Bacteroidales bacterium
CGGAATATGAGTACCATCTGCTTTCCACCTTCACGGCCGGCATTGTCCTTACGGGCACCGAAATCAAGTCCATCCGTGCCGGCAAGGTCAACCTTACCGACTCCTACTGTTCCTTCATCAACGGCGAATTGTGGGCGCACAACATCCATATCAGCGAGTACGCCAACGGGAGCTACAACAACCATGAGCCCAAACGCGACCGCAAACTTCTTCTTAACAAGAAGGAACTTAAAAAGATACAATCCAAACTCAACGACCGCGGCATGACCGTCATTCCCACCCGTATGTGGATTAACGAGAACGGCTATGCCAAACTCGACATCGCCCTTGCACGAGGCAAGAAAATGTTCGACAAACGCGACAGCATCAAGGAGAAGGACCAGCGCCGCGCCGCCGCCCGTGGGGACGAGGAGTAACCGTTATGTTAAGCCAAATAAAATGAAAAAGCTTATGCCAAAGAGAAGAAATCATGATCCTCAAAAAATAGTGGGGGCTCTTTTAATGACAATCATCATTATTTTTGTCGCCTCATGTGAAAAAAACGCTTTTGATTTTTCACGTTTTAACGGGGTGGATTCACCCAGCGAATGGGGCGTTCCACTTGCCGATGCAACCTATAGCATCGAAAGCATTGTCAACCGACTGGGCAACAACAGTATTCTTGTGGTCGGGGAAGACAATATCCTCACCATGGTTTACAATGCCGAATTTGATGAGATTGTCAAAGCCTCTTCTTTTTTTGATTTTGACGACATTCACGAAGAGGATGATGTGGTCATTACCCAGGGGCGCGGCACGCGCCATCGCGATAATACGGAACTGAGTTATACAGTGACTATGGAGATGAGCAATCCCTACTTCCGGCTCCTTTCGGGCGTAATGGAAAGCGGAGACCTCCACATGGTCATCACGCACGGTTTTGATGGGGGAGGTACACTCACCGTTAGTTCCTCCGAAATCTTTATGCCCGATGGAACTCCGTTTTCCCATGTTGTTGACTTGGCGCAAAATCAAAACGACATCCGTTTGAATTTGGCAGGGTATGTTGTTCGCCCTCACGACGATAATGAGGTGGATATTACGGCTGACTTCAGCACTTCTGCGGAAGTGGACCTCTCAGAAGAAAGGGTCGTCCATTACAATTATACAGGAAGTTCGCTGGCACTGCGCGAAGCGGATCTGGTGCAAATAAGTCGCATAGCGGTACCCTACGAAAAAGATATGAGTGTCCACATTCAAAATGGCAGTTTCGGTGGCGATGTGATAGTTTATGATCCCATTATCAACATTTCTGTGAAGAATTCTTTTGATAAGGATGGGAATTGCCATTTGGCCACTACCACTTTTTCGGGTGGCGGCAATCCGGATGCTGCTTTGTTGCCCTCGCCTGTTGATATTCAGATACCAAATTCTCCTGACGTTTTTCAAGCTTCGGAGATGTCCACCATCACCAGCATCCACTTTTACACCAATTATACCAATCTTCATGTGGATGGGGAAGTGACAGTGGAACCAACCGCAGAGACCATTCATATTGACCGCAATTCCTCTATTAGCGTGAGGATTGCAACGAAGATACCGCTTAAAATAAATATGAATGACATCTCCTTCCGTGATACGATCCAAATGAATGCCATCGAATTGCCCTCTGCCGACCGTATCAAAGATATGACATTGCAGATACTGTTTGAAAATGATTTGCCCATCGATCTGGAGACCCAAATCTATTTTTGTAACGACGACTATGTCATCGTCGATTCTGCCTTTAAGAACCCTCATATTTTGCAGGGGGCCTACTCCAACGTTCCTGTGTTTTGTGAACCTATCTACATTCATAAGACAGATTTTGACGAAATCAGCCGTCTGATTAACTGTGACAACCTGCTCCTTTACGTTAAGCTATATACGCACGGAAAAGTTGATGTGGATGTCCGCCGCTACTTGAGAACGAAAGTGTCGGCGAAATGGAGTCTTTATTTGTAAACCAACAAAGCGTGAATTATGAAAAAAGGATATGTTAAAATAGGGTTGTACTTGATTTTGAGCTTGTTGGTTTCCAATATTCAGGCGCAAACCAGTGAGATGGTGCATTTTATGCGTTATAATCCGTGGCAGATCTACACGTC
>JAIKYR010000170.1 GCA_024682995.1 Bacteroidales bacterium
ATTGTGGTTCAATCAGATAATCAAATCATTAAAAACTCATTCATGTTAGATTCTACTGAAAAAAGACCTAAAAGGAGAAGAATTAACACGGCAAGCGATGTATTAGTTGCCACTTCTAACGATAAGAAAAAAACGGTCAAGGTTAAGGTGGCTGAAAAAAAACCGGTGGTCATCTTTAAGGAAAAGCCTGTAGTGGAAACCATCCCGACTCCAGAAATAACCCGTCCGGATATTCCGGAAGAACCCATCCTGTTCGCCAATCCTCTTCCGCTGACGGAAAAACCGAAGCAGACGCGGAAGCGCAAAGCCAAGGAACCGGAAGCAGGAACTTCTGCAACGACAGAGACGGAAAAGACAGAAGTTGTAGCCGAAGTTCAAGCGGAACTGGCACCTGTGGCGGATGCCCAGCCCGAACAACCGGTCAAGCGCAAACGCGGTCGACCAAGAAAGAACCCCCTGCCGGAAGAGGTCCAACAAGAGGAACGTCCGGAATTGACAGCAGAAGAGAAACCCGTTGACACCCTGCAGGAAGATTACGCTTTTTTAGAAAAGTCGGTAGCGGAACAGCCCGCATCCGAGCCCAAAGTGGAGGAACAGCAAAAATCGTACGGCAAACGTTTTAACAAAAACAAAGATAAAGACAAGAACAAGGATAAGGACAAAGAGTATGCACATCCGAAAAAAGAGTCCCAACCCGCATCCCAAACTGAACCGGTTGTGGAAAAGAGCGAAGGGGAACGGGTGAAAGAGGAACAGATGGCGTATGTGGCCAACTCTCAATACGATGGCACCGTTATGGCCGAGGGTGTGCTGGAAATCACCAGCGACAACTGCGGTTTCCTCCGTTCTTCAGACTACAATTATCTTACTTCTCCGGACGACATTTACGTCTCCATGTCGCAAATCAAGCTTTTCGGCCTGAAAAACGGTGACACCGTGTATGGCGCCATCCGTCCGCCCAAGAGCGGGGAAAAATACTTCCCCCTCACGAAAGTGGAGAAAATCAACGGGTGCAATCCCGAAGACATCCGTGACCGTATCCCATTCGACTACCTTACGCCGATGTTCCCGGACGAGAAAATCAACATCACCGGCCATCCGGGATGCAACCTTTCCACGCGTGTAATCGACCTTTTCGCCCCGATCGGCAAAGGCCAGCGCGGACTGATTGTGGCCCAGCCCAAAACGGGTAAGACGGTGTTGCTGAAGGATGTGGCCAACGCCATCGCTTACAATCATCCGGAAATTTACCTGATTATCCTTCTCATTGACGAACGTCCCGAGGAGGTGACTGACATGCAGCGGAGCGTCAACGCGGAAGTAATCTCCTCCACGTTTGACGAGCCGGCGGAGCGGCACGTGAAAATCGCCAACATGGTGCTGGAGAAAGCCAAACGTATGGTGGAATGCGGCCACGATGTCTGCATCCTGCTCGACTCCATCACCCGTCTCGCACGCGCCTTCAACACGATGGCCCCGGCATCCGGTAAAGTGCTTTCCGGTGGTGTGGAGGCCAACGCGCTCCAGAAGCCCAAACGCTTCTTCGGCGCTGCCCGTAACGTGGAAAACGGTGGCTCCCTGACCATCATCTCCACGGCCCTGATTGACACCGGTTCCCGTATGGATGAGGTGATCTTCGAGGAATTCAAGGGCACGGGCAACATGGAATTGCAGCTTGACCGCCGCCTCTCCAACAAGCGCATCTACCCGGCTGTTGACCTGGTGGCGTCCAGCACTCGTCGCGACGACCTGCTCCAAAAGCCCGAAACCCTCCAGAAAGTGTGGATCCTGCGCAACCATCTGGCCGACATGACGACCATCGAAGCTATGACCTTCATCAAGGAGAATATGGAACACACCCGCAACAACGAGGAATTTCTCAATTCGATGAACGGATAGACTATGAGGCGCGCACGTTACCTTCTGTTATTGCTGTTTTTCTGTTCCGGCTTTCTTTTTGTTGATTGTCATAATAAGCTGTCAGCCAATAAGTTCAAAGATGTGGAGCTAGCGCATGTGCTGCCCGCCGACAGCCTTCCTCCCAGCGATCCGCTACGGGATAAGATGGACACGCTGGAAAAGTTTGCCGACATGGTGGGCGAGCGCCTCAACGGCACTTTCATCATTGCCCGCCACGATACCGTGTGGGTGGAGCGCGCCTACGGCTATCGGGAACTTTTCAAGGATCCCACCGGCTATGGAGATGTGACCTACAACGATCTGGCCGCCCGCAAGCGCGAGGAATCGAACAAGATAACGCTTTCCACGCTATTTGACCTCGCGTCGGTATCCAAACAGTTCACGGCAGCGGCAGTGCTGAAACTCTGTGCCGACGAGAAACTGAACCTTACGGATTCGCTTTACCGTTTTTACCCCGACATCCCATATAAGAATGTAACCATCAAGCAGTTGCTGACACATACATCGGGCATACCGGAATACTTCAATTTCGACTTTGGCGTTTACGACACGATGATGTTCATCACCAACGAACAGCTGATGAAGGTGTTAGCCGTGCAGAAATACCCGATCATGTTCCGCCGTGGGGCGCAGTTCAAATACGTGAACACGAACTATGCCATCTTGGCGGCAATCGTGGCCCAAGTGTCGGAGATGCCCTTCGAGGAGTATGTACGGGAAAACCTGTGGAAGCCCGCCGGCATGAAAAACACCCGCTTCTTCACAGAGATTGTCGGCATTTACCCTTCAGAAGACAGTAAAGAATATCCGTTTGTGGAGAAGGGTCTGGAATATGTAGATGTGACACCCATCGAGGAATACGCGGGGAAAGTGGCCCGCGGCCACTGGCGGAATGCCGCCCTGGCTCCATACGACCGCCTGAACAGCATCCTCGGCGACAAAGGTGTCTATTCCAATGTGGAAGATATGGTGAAATGGACCAACGCTTTCTATATCAACGCAGAAATACTGCCGCGTGAATGGGTGGACAAGGCCATTAAATGCCAGAATATTCTTTCCAATGGGAAAACACCTGCCGAAATGTATGGCTATGGCGTGCGCATGGAGGCAAAACCCGAACACGGCAAGGTCATCTTCCACGGAGGATTATGGGATGGATTCCACAATGTGTGGCTCTATCGCCCTTCCGATGGGTTGCAAATTATCTTCTTGAGCAACTACTACAACCGCGCCCATACGGGCCGCTGCGACCAACTGTTGGAAATCATTGACTTATAACTAAAATGACGCTACCCAAAGCAAACTATCACACACATAGCCTCTATTGTGACGGCAAAGAGCCCCTGGCCGCGTATGTGGCGGCGGCGGAAGAGCGGCAGTTTGTGCAACTCGGCTTCTCGTCGCACGCACCAGTCCCATTTGAAAACGACTTCGGAATCACGCTGGACCAGATTCCAACCTATTGTGCGGAAATCGACCGCCTGCAGCAAAGCACCAACGTTCATCTACTCAAATCGTTGGAGTGCGATTTCATTCCGGGCATGTCCACGCCTTTCCGCCAATTCAAAGAGCAATACCAGCTGGACTACATCATCGGCGGTGTGCATCTGGTGCGCCCGCCGCACCGCGACGGCCTGTGGTTTATTGACGGTTCCAAACGTGAAATATACGACGACGGCCTGCATAATCTCTTCGATGGCAATGTGCAGCGGGCCGTGACCACCTTTTGGGAACAGACCTTCGAGATGCTGGAAACTGAACAGCTGGACGTGATTGCCCATTTCGACAAAATCAAGATGCACAAC
>JAIKYR010000176.1 GCA_024682995.1 Bacteroidales bacterium
GAGCAGCATCAACACCCAGCTGAAGATTCTGACGGTGGCGGGCAAACAGGATGGCGAGAATGAGGACTACACGGTGGCGGAGGCCTACGTGGGCGGTACGCAGATGCTCTTCTTCAACGGCCAGCTGCTGACGCACAATACCGACTACAAAGTGACGGCGGCGGGGTTCACGATGATCACACACACGCCGGTTGACACGGACAAAATCATCTTCATGGGTGTACCGAAATAGCACCCGCGCTTAATATGAGTATAACCAAATTCAAGTAATTATGGCAAAGACATTGATTAAGGGAGGACAGATCAAGCTTTCGGATTTCATTCAGGCGCTAGCGAGTGTGGACTGGACGAGCGATACGCTGACTGCCTCGGCTGCCGCGATTGCGGCGAAAATCGCAGATGGTGTGGCGGGTGTGGCCGGCGCGATGGTTTACAGAGGGGAATGGACTACTGCTGCCACAGATTCCATCAAGAAAGGCTATGTGTATGTGTATGCAGGCAACACGAACGGCAGCATCGGCACGGGCGGGGCAACAGTGGTGCTGGAACCAGGCGATTTGTTGATTGCAAACCAGGACAACGCTTCAATCACGAATCCGGCACATTGGACCATCGTGGAAATGAACCTGACGGGAGCCGTGCTGGAGAGCAACTTCGTGGACACCCTTATGGCGAACATCTTCAGCGGCAACACTAACTCGCTGACCATCGAAAAAGACACCACTACTGGCAAACTGAAACTCACGGCGAAATTCCCCACAGTGCAAGACGGTGCGGTGGAAAACGGAAAATTTGTTACAGGAGTCAGTATCGACAGCAGCACGGGGGTGATCACCATCACCAAATCCAAATTACCGACCGACCTCACGCTCATTGTGCTGGAATCGGCATGTGTCGGCACCCCTAACGGAACACTCAAGGTGTTCACCACCCCCGCAGCGATATTGAAGGACAGCAAGCCGGCTTTCTATATCAACGGTGTCAAACAAACCCTTGGGTCTGACTACACTTATTCCGAGGATAACGGCTATGGTAAGTTCACTATCACGGACGGTTACGTGCCAGTGAGCGGAGACAGTGTGACCTGCAGCTATATAAAGAAAACCGCCTAAGTAATGATCGACCTTCGACAGATAAAGGACATTGACACGCTGCGGAACGTATTCTTCGGCGAGTGCCACACAGCATCCGATGTGGCCGACAAGGTGGTGACCGCACCCGGTTACACCCCTTCGGAGGGTAAGATTCTTATTGTGAAATTCGACCAGGACGTGCGCTGTTTCGACGTGACCACGCAAACATGGGTCAACCTCACTATGAACGTGAACGGCACCGGTGCTCTTTATATGGAGACTTATTCCTACCCGTTGGAGGGCAACGAAGGAAATGTACGGTATTATGAACTCTTAGAGACCGGCAATGTGTTTTACGCAGCTTTTCAGTACTACGAATTGTCGGCGGAGGACAAAGGATACCGTCTGATGTGGGCAACAGGCATTTTGAACATGTTTTTCAATCTGTTCGATTGTTTGAATGCACTCAAGTCAAATTTGGATGACCTTGAGCAACCCGCTCCGATATTCTACGGCATAACCAACACGGCGGAGTCCACTGCCACGAAGGTGGTGACGCTGATCAACCCTCCAGACGGTTTTGTCAACGGCAGCTTCCTGCTGCTGCATTTCACCTATGCGGTACCGGCCGGCAACGGCAACGCCATCAGTGTGGATGGAGTGAGCTATGGGCTGACCTACCACCAGTACGGTGTGATCTCCTCCGGGGTCATTAATGCCGGTGACAAAGTGCTCTTGTACTGCCACAACTACGTGGCGCACATTGTCGCCATCGACAGGTGGGGCGCGGACATACAAGGGAAACAGGACGCGCTGCCGGCTATCGCTAACAACGCCGGGAAGGCACTGGTTGTGAATGACGGAGAGACGGGATTTGTGTGGAAAAAACTGGGTTATACCTACATCACGCACTATGTGGACGCCTCGATGCATGATCCGCTGACGCTTACGTGCACAGAGCAGACGCACCACCATGTGGTTATGGGTTCCGGAATCAACGGTTTGCGTTTGATTGTGGATGTCCACAACAATTTCGAAAATGTGGTCACGGTTGATTTCAAGGATGCGAGAACTACCACATCCCCGTCATTGTATGTTTCAGTCTATAAGGACGGGAGCCCCGTGTCGAAGCTGGCATCGAGTTGCACGAAATACGGTGGGGATGTTGAAAAAAGCCACACGTATTCGGCGGTTTATTATGAGCTATATACCACCTCGAACAACGATGTCAACCATTTGTATTTGAAGATCAGTGCGGCAGCATTAGGAGCTGCCACATACGGGATTGTGCACGCCACACCGATGCTGTGTTCTGATTCATCTTCTAACTGAAACCGACAATCTATCGAATTAAACATTTTTGAAATATGAAAAACCACACCGTCTTCCGGCAAGGCGACACTACAAACGTCGCGATAGAGTTATCCGAATCGCTCGGCGAATGCAAACTGAAGGTGGGTATATACACCCCATACGGGAAACCCCTATACGAGACCTATTGGCCCGACGAAGCAGACATCACACAGGTGGACGACCGCCACTTCCTGCTTGAGATTTCCCATGACGTGACACGCAAGTTCAAGGGGGAGACCACCCTTCGTGCCGTTCTTTACACGCAAGACCGCAAGCTGGTAAACGCCGGAGAAAACGCCATTTTCCTAAAGTGGGAACCCGAACCGTCATCAGAGAATATTCAATACTGACATTATGGCAACCAAAGAGAATTTCACGATGAAAGTGACCGTGACACAGCCGAGACTGGATATCAACGGTCCCGCCGAACCAAGCCAAACCGCCACTATCGTTTTCGGGCGGTGGTTCAAGGGCGACAAGGGCGATAAGGGCGACAAAGGCGATTCTTGGGACAACGAGTATGATATTGCCACAACCGCCGACATCGACGCTCTTTTCTGACGAGGGACCGCGTAAACACATAGTATAAACAAAAAGAATAACAGGAATGAAAGAGAAACTCATCACGTTGGGAAATCTCAGCGAGTTCAAGTCAAAGATGGAAGCGGCGATCAACGCCAGAAATTTCATCACCAACATGGTCAACGACTTAACCAACTATTACCTCAAGTCCGAAACCTATACCAAGTCAGAGGTCGAAGCACTCATCAACGCGGTGAAGCAATTCACCTACGAAAGCGTTGCGACGCTGCCGACGTCCACGGCGGACACTATGCACAAGATTTACCTAGTGCCTGCCACGGGGGGCAGCGGCAACAACGTCAAGGACGAGTATATCACCATACCGGATGGAAGCAGCTATAAGTGGGAAAAAATCGGCACCACTGATATTGATCTCTCCGGTTACAGCACCACCGAGCAGATGAACGAAGCCATAACCTCTGCCGTGGCGGGGTTCAAGACGGAAGCACAGATCCGCCTCATCGTGGAGGGGTATGGTTACGCGGTGGCATCCGACATGACCACAGCCTTGGCCAGCAAAGTGGACAAGGAGACGGGCAAAGGGCTCTCTACGAACGACTACACCACATCGGAGAAGGAGAAACTGGCGGGCATTGCCCAGGGAGCGGAAGTCAACGTACTGGAGAACATCGAGGTGGGCACTGGCAGCACCGACAACAACAATACGGCGGCAATCGTCTCCAAGACAGCAAAACTGGTGGTTGCCTCGGACAGCGAGATTGACGGGCTGTTCGGCAGCAACTAAGGAGGGCACGATATGAGAGATAAGCTTGTAACTTTGAACAACTTGGAAAGGGCGGTGGGATGGATAGACGCCGCCTTGCAGGGGATTCAGGGGAATATGCCAAAAATCCTCGCAATCTACGAGGATGTGGACTTTCCTTCCATGAATATAACGTTGAGATGCTCGGCATCTGTGAAGGACATCGCCACTTGGCTTTCACAGAGCAAGGTCTGTATCGTATTTGACCTTCGCACTGCTGGTAAACAGAGTTTTTCGACGGAAATCCACTACACACGGGCCGAATATCTTACCCCTGCACTCTACGCTATCGAATTCGAGATTGGAGGGTCAACGGTGAAAGGTGTGTACGGGGAAAATGGCGACATCTGGACGGTGGAGCCTCTACCGGACAGCGGGGGCGGATCCACCACCCACGACTTCACCCACACCGCCGACACGACGGTCAGCGAATCAACCACGACAATAACCTTTGCGGCCTCGCAAAGGAATTCGCAAATGATAACCATCTCTGACGACCTTGGCTTGAATATCGTCTGCAACAACCTTTCGGACAATTACCTGTGGATTCGCAATATCAGCGGTGTGGAAGTTGACATCACAATCAGTTCGGTGACGCTTGGAGCCACTGGCGTCGCCAATGTCTATGTTCCGTCGGACGGTATCAGCGTTCCTGCCGGGTGTGTGTGCGAGCTTGGCATCGTCGTGAACAGTGATGGAGCGTTCATCACCTCACGCAACGACCTTTCATTGTAATTAGAGAAATATGGGATTACTAGACAACAGGACAACCTACTACTACTTCAAGTTGAGAAACGGCGAGGAGTATGCCATCAAGGCGACAACGATAGAAATCAACACGGGCATAATGCGGATGTACCGTGAACTCACCGCTGAGCAGAAAGAGTTTTATCTTGCAAATCCCACGGCCTCGGTGGAGGAGGTGGTGAACTGCCGACTTATTCCGCCCTATGTGCCGCCCGCGTCCGACGTGGCGGAGTATGCCCGCGCGAAGTCACAGGATTTCAAAGACGCGTGCATCAGTTCCGTGAGTGTTACGGCAATGGAATATGCTATGGCCAATACGGTGTTGGCAGGCACGAGCATCAATTATTCCGGCACCAAACATTACACCTTTGCGGAGGCAAAGGCCGTGATGAAGCGATTCATGGATGAGAGTGCTGCTGCGATGGACTTGTATGACAGACACGCCTCCTCCATTATGTCAGCCACGAGCAGGGAAGAGGCGGATGCTGCCTTCGATGCTGCGATGGCAGAACTTAATGTGTAGGGTTATGAGACGACAGAACAAGGAGAAATCCGACGACATACGGGTGGTAAATCTGCTTCCCGAGTTTGTTGCAGACAAGTGGGTGTTCACCCAACAGACACTCGTGAATGCGAACTACTCCGTCTCCAACTACAGTGGGGAATCAACCAAACCAGAAGGTAACATTATGGTGGTTTATCCCAGCGGCAATTATGTGGAGTGCTATACAAGTCCTATCGAGAGTCTGTGGCCACCTCTCACTGTTGGCCACACCTATTACCTGAGGTGGCTTTCGCGGAAAGAGTGGACAGAGACAGGCAACGGTAGTACGAGCGGAATCACGGAGGACGTCTATTGGCCGGAGGTCGAAGACGCCATCCTAAGAGGTCTCAACTCATCGCACTACACGCGTTTCAGGAACAACTCACACATATTCACACTGCAGCAAAGCCAGTGGCCGAACCTCGAAGTCCAGGACGGGCGTCAGAAGATACGATTCGACTGCAATAACCAGCGGAAGTATGTGCGATATTTTGTCCTTGCCGATTTCATGCTCATTGACTTAACGAAGACGTACACGGACAATGGTCTTGCGATTCCAACGTTGACGGACCTGACGAGCAAGCCGTATTTCTTCGGTTCGAAGAGGTTACACGACTGGCATCGGTAACGATCTGGAAGTCTGTTTTAATGAAATTGAAACGGCAAGGGATCGTGCGTTGAAATGTCATTTCAATGCACGATTTGTTTTGGGGAAAGGGGACGATTTGATTTTGGGATTATACCTCTATTCCTCCAAATTTCTTAGGATAATATCGATACGGATGTCGAAGGCCTCGCGGGTGGCATAGCCCACGTGGGGCACGAGCACGCAGTTGGGTGCGGCGAGCAGCGGATGCTCGGATGCAAGAGGCGGTTCCTTCTCGTAAACGTCGATGCCTGCACCGGCAAGACGACCCTCACGTAGCGATTCTGCCAAGGCATTCATATCTACGACGTTGCCGCGCGCCGTGTTGACCACGATGGCCGTGGGCTTGCATATTGCCAACAGATCCCGGCTTATCAGGTGTTTCGTCTCCGAAGTCAGCGGAACATGCAGCGAGATAATGTCGCTGGTGCGCATCAGCTCGTCCAGCGGAACGTACGGAATACCCATAGCCTTCACCTCGGGTTTCTCGGTCCGGCTCCACGCGATGACGCGGCAGCCGAAGGCTTGGAAGAGCTGTGCCGTGCGAGTGCCGATGGCGCCCGTGCCGACGATGCCGACGGTCTTGCCGTGCAGTTCCCGGCCGAGGAACGCTCCGCGCACCCCGCCCTGACGGATGCTCCCGTCGAGGAAGGTAATCTTGCGGAATATGTCGATGGCCAACCCTACCGCGAGTTCCGCCACCGCTTCCGTCGCATAGCCGGAGGCATTCTTCACCAAGATGCTGTGCTCCCGGCAGTAGTCCAAATCGATGTGATCCAACCCCGTGAACGCCACATTGAGGAACTTGAGCGCCGGACATTGCGACAGCACGTCGGCGGTCAGCGGGATGTTCGAGATGATGGCCACCTCAGCATCCTTCATACGCTCCACCAACACGGCGGGATCTTCTTTCCTGTCCGGATACCAGACGAATTCGTGTCCTTTGGCGGCCAACTCCTGCTTGATGGACTCAGCCCTTTCCGCGGTAATTCCTATCGGTTCAACTGCTACG
>JAIKYR010000014.1 GCA_024682995.1 Bacteroidales bacterium
CAAACACCGCGATCTGTCCGTTCTCGATGCCGAAGCGGATGGCGGCGGCGAGGGAATCCTCGGGGAAGAGGCGGGAGCTGTCGAAATAGTAGAGGCTGTCGGAGGTGTCGAGCCAGCCGCCCACGTAACCATCGTGGCGGATTGCGTGGCGCACCACCCTGCCGAGCTGTTTGCGGGAGTGGCAGCCCTGCGTAGCTGCGTATGCCACGACAACGCCCTCCGCGGGCTCCGTCATCGTGGTGACATCCATTGTGAAGCCGTCGGGATGTCGGTTGCTGTACGCCCAAAGGCTGTCCGAAACGGCCTTGACACTGCCACCCACCAACTTGCTGCCGCTGTAGCAGGAGGTCAGGAGCAGGGCGCACGACAGGAGCACCGTCATCGCTATCTTTTTCGGGAACAGAATTCTGTCCATTGTCTATTGTTTGTTTATTAATTTGTCCATAAATCACAGGATTGCGGCCTTACCTTGGGCTACCGAGCTCTTGCCCCTCCGGGGCGGCTCAGAGAAGCGATTTCAATATATGGGGACTTTTCGTTACAACTACTAACTACTAACTACTAACCGCTAACTCAATATAGAAGCTCACCGGTCGGAACCCGTCGTTGCAGCTGATCATGGCGGAGTGCGGGTTCTTCATCCAGCCGTCGTAGAAGTTGCCGCGGCCGGCGGCCAGTTCCTGCACGAACCACCGCATCGACTCCCACGCGCTGTCGCACATCCCTTCGGGTTGCGCGCCATCGACTGAAATCCACGTTTGCCCCTCCTGCACGTCGCACGCGTGCTCGATGGGGTTCTCGAACCGCGCCTGCAAATCGCGGTAGTCCGCCTTCCGTATGGCTGTGATCTTGATGTTCATAACATTATTTAATGTTGCAAAGATACATTTTTTTCGCAAGTAGCGGTTTTCCCATGTTTCTGCCCTATGGCTTGCGCATCAACTCTCCCAAACAAAAAATTGATGTGTAAACCTACTCCTTCGTTGCAACCGTAAAAAGAGTATCTTTGCCCAGCAAAATAATCCTATATGATGTTCAAAAGAGTCTTCCTGATCGCCGTCATCTCCATTGCGTGCCTGCTCGGTGTCGCGCAGGAGTCCGCGCTGCGGGTCATCCCCACCCCGAAGCAGTGGGTGCGGAACGGCTGGCAGCGCCATCCCCGGCAAGAGGTGCGCTACGACAGCGCCGGACGGCATCTTCGCTTTCCGCAGAACCGCGACGAGTACTACCTGCGCACGGAGTCCGGCAGCGTCACCATAGAGGGAAACCGCCATTGGGCCATGGCCACGCTGGCACAGCTCACCGACGCGCAGGGCCGCCTCCCGGACGTGGAGATCCACGACTGGGCGGAGTACCCCTTCCGGGGCTTCATGCACGACGTGGGGCGCAACTTCCAGTCCCTCGGCCTGCTCAAGGAGACCCTCGACCTGATGGCCTTCTACAAAATCAACCGCTTCCACTGGCATCTCACCGACTACCCCGCCTGGCGCATCGAATGCCGTTGTTTCCCTCAGCTCAACGACCCGCAATTCCAGCGGCCCGGCCGCGACTGCGGGAAGTTCTACACCTACGACGAAATCCGCGAGCTGATCGCATACGCCCGCGAGAGAGGCATCATGGTGGTGCCGGAAATCGACATGCCCGGCCACTCCGCCTATTTCACCGCCGCATTCGGCTTTGCGATGGACTCCGAGGAGGGCATGGCGGTGATAGAGCGGCTCATAGACGAGTTCTGCGCCGAAATCCCCGACACGCTATGCCCATATCTCCACATCGGCTCCGACGAGGTGCATGTGGCCGACCCCGAGGGGTTCATGACGTTCACGGAGCGGATGGCGCGGAAGCATCACCGGCAACCCGTCGCGTGGGACCCCGGATTGCCCTCCGCCCCCTCCACCATCCGGCAGGTCTGGAACACCGCCGCCGTCTCCAACGCGCAAGCGGCCTCAAAGGGCGGCAGATTCATAGACTCCTTCATGGGCTACCTCAACTATTACGACCCCATCTACTTCACCAACAAGCTCTTCCTGCACAAGGCCTGCAACCAGGACACGCCCGACACCACCACCGCCTTGGGCGGCATCCTCTGCCTGTGGAACGACGTTCGCGTGGATGAAAAGCAGAACATCGCCCTGCACAACGGCATGGTCAACGGCATGATGGCCTACGCCGAACGCTTCTGGAACGGAGGAAGCGGGACTTGGGAGCAACTGGCCGGCTTTGAAAAGACGATGGCCTTCCACCGCGACAGCCTGTTGGCGGACCACGACATCCGGTGGGTGGCCAATGCGCAGACCGTCTGGAATATCCGGATAGACTCCGCAACAATACTTACCGCCCGTGGCGGCGCCCTCGACCTGGACGCCCTCTGCGCCGGGCACGACCTCAGCCGCGACACCGCCATGGCAGAGGCCACCACTCTCCTGTTTGCCGTCCGCGACACCGTCATCCGCGCCTGGGTGGGATTCGAGACCCCGGCGCGTTCCAACCGCATCTCTTCGGGCATCGGGCAGCAGGACGAGTGGGAAAACCGGGGGCGGCTGTGGGTGAACGGCAAGGAAATCCTGCCGCCGGGACCATGGCAGGAGCCGGGACGGTACGCTTACCGCTTCCATACGTGGGGGAAGACGCAGGAGGAGGAGCCTTTCACCGACGAACAGCTCTACTGGATGCGCGAGCCCGCGTACATCCCCCTCCGAGCTGGTTGGAACACCGTGAAGATGCTCGTCCCCAAGCAGTTCAAGGGGCAACGCTGGGGCTTTGCCTTCCTCCCGCTGACGGTCGGCGAAGACGGCAGGGTGCGGGAAACACTGATCAGTGACCACTGATCACCTCCAAGATGATGACTATTCCTGTCGCAAAAGCACATTGATATGATAACAAACGAGGTTATTTCCAAAGTCACGTCTCAACAAAAAATCGTATCTTTGCCGCGTTAAAATCCACTGCTATGAACCTCGTACGCAGATACCCCGTCGGAATCCAGACCTTTTCGGAAATCAGAAAGGGCAACTATCTCTATATTGACAAAACAGACTTGGTGTGGGAGATGACCCGCATGAAGTATGTCTTCCTCAGCCGGCCGCGCCGGTTCGGCAAAAGCCTGCTGGCCACCACTTTGGACTCCTACTTCAAAGGGCAGAAGGAGCTTTTCGAGGGACTCAAAATCATGGAGTTGGAAACTAAATGGGAAGCGTATCCTGTCATTCACGTGGATTTGAGTGTAGCAAAAGTGGAGACAACGGTGGAAGGGCTTCGCAAAGTGCTGTTCAGACTGCTGAACCCTTACAAGAATGAATACGGCGAGGGGGCGTATGAAGACACCCCCGGCGGCTTGTTCAGCGGACTTATCCACCGGGCTTACGAAAAAACCGGCAAGCAGGTGGCGGTCATTATCGACGAGTACGACGCGCCACTGTTGGACAAACTGCACATTCCCGAGACGTTGGATGCCTTCCGCAATGTGATGCAGGAATTCTATGTGCAGCTGAAGGCCAACGAGGCCTTTATCCGTTTCTGCTTCATCACCGGCATCACCAAATTCAGCCAGCTCAGCATCTTCTCCACCATCAACAACCTCACCAACATCTCCATGGACGCCAAGTATGCGGCCATCTGCGGCATCACCGAAGAGGAGTTGGTTGCCCAAATGGCCCCGGACATGGCGATGCTGGCCGAAGAGTACGAATGTGCTCCCGAGGAGATGCACGACAAACTGAAAAAACAGTACGACGGCTACCGATTCTCCGAAGTGTCGCCTGACATCTACAACCCGTTCAGTCTCCTGAAGTGCTTCAACCAGCAGAAAATCGCCAACTACTGGTTCGACAGCGCCACCCCGACGTTCCTCATCCGGCAGATGCAGCATTATCGCACCGACATCACCTCCATGGACCGCATCGAGGTGGATGCCTCATCTTTCGACTGTCCGCCCGAGGCCATGACAACCGCCCTTCCGCTGCTTTACCAGACCGGCTATGTCACCATCAAGGATTACGACCGGGATACAGACACCTACGTGTTGGCAATCCCCAACAAGGAGGTTCGGGTGGGCATTATCCGTGGTCTCATCCCGACCTACATTGGCTTAGACGGCGGGGATGTGAACATCGGCTTCGCCAAGAAGTTCTGGCTTTCGCTCAGACGCGCCGACATCGACACCGCCATGCAGGAGATGAAGGCGTTCCTCGCCGGCATTCCATACGTGGAGGGGTTCAAGGAAAAACTGAAGGAGGTGAAGAACTACGAGGGCTTCTACGAATACACCTTCTGGCTGATTTTCAACATGCTCAACGTGTATGCGCGGACACAAGTAAAGTGCGCGGGCGGCCGCATCGACTTCGTGGTGGAGATGCCCGACACAACGTGGGTCTTCGAGCTCAAGGTGAACGGCACGGCGCAGGAGGCCCTTAACCAGATCAACAGCAAGAACTATGCGCTGCCCTACGAAACCGAGGGCAACAAGGTGGTCAAGGTCGGGGTGCAGTTCGACCGGGAGACGATGACGGTGGGGAAATACCTCATTGCCGAGTGAAACGACGAATCTCGCCGCAGCATGTCCGCCCGCCCTTGGTAGAGACGCAAAATCTTGCGTCTTGACAACCGACCGAATCCATTTTATCTGTTTGATATTCATTCCGTTGTGGTCCGATGTGAGCATTCCGATGTGCGAATCTCGGCGATTAAGGAAAGATATTGGCGAAGAGGCCACCATTCTTGGCGCGAAAGCCGTGCGAAAAGCAGTCTCATGATTCTTGAATTGACCCCTCAACCAATTGATTTACAGCGAGAAAAATATTTTCGTTTTCATTTGGATTGTATAAGAATTTTTGTAATTTCGAAGCGTCATTTTTCATCACCATATACGCAAAAGAAAAGTTTAACCAAAATAACTAACAATATGAAGAAGCAGATACCTATTTTCGTGGCATTGTTCGCCACCTTTTTCACCTTCCTCACCGCTTCCGCCCAGGGCGAATGGAAGTGGGCGCACTACTGGACAGGTGGAGATGGCACTCTTGGCTCATACTATAATGAAATTACCAACACCGCCTTCGATGAGGAAGGAAACATCTATGTATATGGCAGCATGGGCGGAAGTCCGCAGTTTGACGGGCTCACATTCCTTTTTGTAAATAATGGGACGGTACTGGACAGAAATGATCATTCCATTCTTTTGGCAAAGTTTGACACATTGGGCAATATGTTATGGTATAAGGTGGTGAAAAGCAGTTCGGAAACGGCCTTCCCTTTATGGATGGAAATCCGGAACAACAAAGTCTATATTTCAGGAAACTGCGGATTTTATGGCGACTATTCCGATGATTGGTTGTACTATTTGGACACCCTCGTTTACAAATATCAACTCAACAATGTTCCTGAAGAGCAACAAGAGCTGCCGTTTAAGGCATACCACAGGTGGACGTTCTTTGCCCAATTGGATTTGGACGGGAATCTGTTGGAAGATCATTTTGTGGAAGCATATTCAAGAGATTCTTTTTTTAATGGGGCAGATTCTATTAGAACAGATGAGACTTTGTGTATGCCAGACTACACGGCTCCCTTCCATATAGGAAATGATGGAAGCATGTATGTGTACACGAGAATTTTGTATAGAGGGAATGAAAATTCCCCGTATTCAATTCAAATAGATGGGGACACGAACAAATATTACGATTTATATCTTCCAGGAAGCGTGGGTGCATTTGGGAACATCAATAATGCTATCATGTACAAGTTTTCTTCAAATTGGGAATTGGATTTCACCAAGTTACTTGTTAGTCATACTGATGGGATAGCCTCATTGTATCCGCTAATAAATGACAGTGTTACCCGTTATTATTATGTGCGTTTCAGAGGTATGTCGTTCGATGAAAATGACAATATGTATTTGACAGGGAATGTACAAGTTGTGGACAGTGACCCGACTGGCGAACAGCATCAATATCCTATCCATATTTGGTGGGACAGCACACATTTTGTAACAATACAAGATAAGACATCTCTTCGATGTTATTTTGTTATTAAATACGATACCCTCGGAGAAGTTTGTTGGAGTAATCAAATATACACAAAAGATAATTCTGGAATTGCAACGGCAAGTGCTGCCTGGAATGGATGTATAATATACAACAATTCGCTATACATTGTTGGCACTGGATATTATCAGGAAGGATCCTTAATTTATTTTGATTCAGAGGATAATTATCTTCAGAGGTTTCAATCTAATCCATCGGAAATTAGTTTTTTTGTCAGATACGACAAAATCACTGGACAGTATTTAAATCAAGGAATTATTCCCGCTGCTCAGGCTGTACATGGTCATCTTCCCGCCATCGTTAACAATCGTATCTTTTCGTTTTCAAATGTTAATTTTAATTATAGAATAATATCCCAATGGCGAACAGATGGTGTTTATATCGGGGCTGACACAATATCATCACCAATGCCACCAGCAGACGGCTCGTTGATTGCCAATGAAGACGGCAATTTGTTGGTTAATTTCAGAGCCAACGCCCCTGTCTATTTTGACAATAATGTATCCGTTAACTGTCCTTCTTCACAATCCAGTGCGGTGTTCGCCCTTTACTACAACCCCGAGTTCGCCACGCCATACGTGGGTATTCCCGAGCATGACGGTCCCAAGCCGGAAGTGCGGCTTTGGCCCAATCCCGCCACAGACAAAATCACCATCGAGAGCGAAGAGCAGTTCCCCATCGTCTCCGTCGCCGTGGCCGACATGCAGGGCGCCATCCTCACCCTCCTCCCCGTCAACGACGTGCGCTGCACCCTCAATGTCCACAACCTCGCCCCCGGCACTTACCTCGCGCACGTGCAGACCAAGGCGGGCATCAGCGATGTGAAGTTCGTGGTGGTGAGGAGTTAATGCTGAATGTTGAATGCTGAATGAGGGGAATATCCCGCGGGATCCGAGCGATACGCAGAGATTTCATTTACGGCAAAACACCCGCCGGTTCCTGCACACCCGATCGCCGAATCGGTTCGCCCACTTCTCGCAGTACAGCTCGTAGTACGCCATCCCTTTCCTCTTCCTGAACCGTTCAAAACAGGGCAGGGCGGCCAAGTCGCCGACTACCGCAACGCCGACAGCTTCAACGTCAGCCGCTTGGCCAAGGCATCCTACATCGTCCGTGTCATCACCACCGACAAACAGGTGTATTATTTGAAGTTGGTGAAACAGTAGCACGTTCCTGTTACAACGATATTCCAAGAGGGCTTTCGGGTCCTCTTTTTTTGTGCTTTCCCTTTTTGGGCGACCGGGCACGCTATCCATTCAAACTTCGCGGCAAGCACCCGTCAAGCAGATTCGTGCGGAGATGAACCTGAAACCTGAAACCTGAAACAAAAAAAGGGAGCAGGTCCAAATCCGCTCCCAACTACTAACTACTAACTTCTAACTACTCACTCATGATGATGTCCAGCATCGCGTTCGCGGAGTCGGCGATGCGCGTGCCGGGGCCGAAGATGGCGGCGACACCGCAGTCGTACAGGAACTGGTAGTCCTGCGGCGGAATCACACCGCCCACGGTGATGATGATGTCCTCGCGGCCGAGTTTCTTGAGCTCTTCGATGACCTGCGGGACCAACGTC
>JAIKYR010000019.1 GCA_024682995.1 Bacteroidales bacterium
TCACCCCCGAGCAGATGACCGAACCCGTGGTCACCAAAAACGCCGAGGTGAAAGCCATCGAGACTGGTAAGGTATGCGATCTGCGCGACATCTACTACGAAACCAACTCCGCCACCCTCACTGCGGAATCCAAGATGATCATCGCCCTCTTCATTGAATTTCTCAAAGACAACCCCACCGTGAAGGTGGAGATTCAAGGCCACACCGACAACATCGGTGCCGACGACGCCAACCAGAAGTTGTCGGAACTGCGTGCCCACTCAGTCTATGAATATGTCATCAGCAAAGGCATACCCGCCAACCGGCTGCGCTACAAGGGCTACGGCGAAAGCCAGCCCATTGCCGACAACAACACCGCCACCGGCAGGGCCAAGAACCGAAGAACCGTTTTCCTGATCTATGACAAATAAAAGAATCTACTTCCTCGGCATCGGTGGCATCGGCATGAGCGCGCTGGCCCAGTATTTCCTGGCCGAGGGAGACAGCATCTACGGCTATGACCTCACCCCCTCCCCCATCACCGACATGCTGACAACGAAGGGGGCGGTCATCCACTTCGACGACAACTGCGCCCACATTCCTGAAAACGTGGATTTTGTAGTCTATACGCCTGCCGTGCCGCGCACCAACGCCGAGTTCCAGTATTTCATACAGAAGGGCACACCCATGTACAAACGCTCACAGGTGCTGGGACATATCACGGAGAAGATGCCCGCCATCGCCGTAGCCGGCACCCACGGCAAGACCACCACCACCTCGATGGTGTGTCATCTGCTGGCCCCGGAGGTCAGCATCGCCGGATTCATCGGCGGCATCGCCAAAAATTTCGACGACAATCTCGTCCTCGGTGAACATCCCGTCATGGCGGTGGCCGAGGCCGACGAGTTCGACCGATCGTTCCTCACGCTCCATCCCGCCGTGGCGGTCATCACCTCCATGGATGCCGACCATCTCGACATCTACGGGTCGCGTGAACAGCTGGTGGAAGCCTTCGCACAATACGCCCGGCAGTCGCGCACCCTTGTGGTGGAAGAGCAGGTGGCCGGAGAAATCGTCCACCCCGACAAGCGGGTGTACGGCCTTCTTCCGGAAGCGGATTATCAGGCATACAACATAACCTTGAAGCCCAACCGGGCCACCTTCGACCTGCACACCCCGGACGGAATACTCCAAGGGCTCCAGCTGCGTGCCAACGGCATCTACAATGTGCTGAACGCCACTGCCGCCATCGCGGCCATTATGGAAGAGGCCAAGCAGAACCCCACGCTGCGAGCCGCAGCCAGCGTTGACGCCATTTCCGGAAAATTGCAGACCTTCGCCGGCGTGAAACGTCGTTTCGACTATATCATCGAGCGCGACGACCTCATCTTCATTGACGACTACGCGCATCATCCCCAAGAGATGCGCTCGTTCATCACCGCCGTGCGCGGCATCTATCCGGACAAACGGATCTGCGGCGTATTCCAGCCGCACCTCTACAGCCGCACACGCGATTTCGCGCCCCAGTTCGCGGAGGTGCTGGCCCTGCTGGACGACATCATCCTGCTGCCCATCTACCCCGCCCGCGAGAAACCCATCCCCGGCATCACCTCCGAGTGGCTGCTCTCCCTCATCAGGCATCCGAGCAAACGAGTGCTGCCGAAAGAGGAGCTGCTCCCCTACCTGCAGGCGCACCGCCCCGATGTGCTCCTCACCATCGGCGCCGGCGACATCGACCGTCTTGTGAAGCCGTTAGGGGAAGGGCTTTAAAACGGCATACTATCATATAGGTCCGCCTGCCTCTTTGAGACCGGAGGGAAGACGGCAAAAAGCCGTATCGCCCATCCCGGGTCGTTCGGCAATGGTCGTAATAGCAAAATTGCAAAACCCATCCTTCCCATAAACTTCGCAAAAATACTTCCTAACATTGCAGTCTATCTGCACAGTTGCAAAAAATTGGTATCTTTGCAACTCTTCAAACATCAAAAATTCGCGGCGGTTTCATTCATTCTCCGTGGCACGCACCTGCCGCGCCGCGAAAAGAACGGTGTGTGCGGCGGAAGATTGGAGAATATTTTCATTACAAGCTGGCTCTTCGCCCACGCCGACAAAATCCGCATCGTGCGCGACCCCAGCGGCAAACTCACCGCGGAGATCCGGCGCCGGTGGGAGAAGGCGGGGGAAAAGATCGGGCAAACCCAGACGCCGCCCCAATGAGCGCAGACAAGCCAGATGGCCGCGGGGATTTCCTGTTTCATTATTAAACTTGATTCGCGGTATATTTATTTTTCATTGTAAAATTTGACATTTTTCTTCTGTGCTTTTTGTATTACAAAAATGAAACTTTTTATTTTCATCCACCTCCCCCTCACTCTTATCTTCTTTTATTCCTCCCTCGTAAAACTTACCCGCTTTTTTTGTACTTTTGCACCTCCGTTGGATGCCACGGGCAGACTTCAGGAAGCCCCTAATTCCAAACAACACATCCACCTGTAAACCAACTGATTATCATTATAAAATCATAAAATACACCTTAACATGAAAGACTTGAAAGAGCAATTGAAAGAGCTGGGTGTCCTGGACCCCGTTGAGATCTACCACAACCTGTCGTACGACGAGCTGTACGAGCATGAGACCAATCCCGCCCTCACGGGTTACGAGAAGGCCTATAAGACCAAATCCGGTGCCCTCTCCGTGGATACCGGCATCTTCACCGGACGCTCGCCCAAAGACAAATACATCGTCATGGACGAGAACACGAAGGACAATGTGTGGTGGGCCGACCCCAACAAGAAGGGTTCCGACAACAAGCCCATCGACCACAAGACCTGGGAACACCTGAAAGCCATCACGCAAAAACAACTTACCGGCAAAAAGGTGTATGTCATGGACGGCTACTGCGGCGCCAACGAGAATTCCCGCATGAAGGTGCGCTTCGTCTCCGAGGTGGCCTGGCAGGCCCACTTCGTGAAGAATATGTTCATCCGTCCCACAGACGAGGAACTCAAGACCTTCGAGCCTGACTTCGTGGTGCTGAACGCCGGCAAGACCACCAACCCCGACTGGAAGGAGATGGGCTTGCACAGCGAAGTGTATGTAGCCTTCAACCTCACCGAGCGCATGGCCCTTATCGGCGGCACCTGGTACGGCGGCGAGATGAAGAAGGGTATCTTCTCCGTGATGAACTACTTCCTGCCGCTGCAAGGCATGGCCGCTATGCACTGCTCCGCCAACCAAGGCAAAGACGGTGACACGGCCATCTTCTTCGGCCTCTCCGGTACGGGCAAAACCACCCTTTCCACCGACCCGAACCGCGCCCTCATCGGCGACGACGAGCACGGCTGGGACGACAACGGCGTGTTCAACTTCGAGGGTGGCTGCTACGCCAAGTGCATCAACCTGAGCGAGGCCAAGGAACCGGACATCTTCCACGCCATCAAGCGTGACGCCCTGCTCGAGAACCTCGTGGTGGACGCTGACGGCAACATTGACTTCGACTCCGCCGCCAAGACCGAGAACACACGCGTCTCCTACCCCATCTACCACATCCAGAACATCGTGAAGCCCGTCTCGCGCGGCACGCACCCGAGTAAAATCATCTTCCTGTCGGCGGACGCCTTTGGCGTGCTGCCCCCGGTGGCCGTCCTCAACCGTGAGCAGACGATGTACTACTACCTGAGCGGCTACACCGCCAAGCTGGCCGGCACCGAGCGCGGCATCGTGACCCCGCAGCCCACCTTCTCGTCATGCTTCGGCGCGGCGTTCCTGCTGCTGCATCCCACCAAATACGCCGAGGAACTGGCCAAGAAACTCGACCAACACAACGCCACCGCATATTTGGTGAACACCGGCTGGACGGGCGGCGGCTACGGCGTGGGCGAACGTATCAGCCTCAAGGCCACGCGCGCCATCATCACCGCCATCCTCAACGGCGAGTTGCTGAACTGCGAAACCGAGCTTGTGAAGCCGTTCAACCTCTACATCCCCAAACATGTAACGGGTGTGGACGACAGTATCCTGAACCCCGAGAACAGCTGGGCCGACAAGGCTGCCTACGCCGAGAACGCCAAACAACTGGCTGCCTCGTTCATCAAGAATTTCGAGAATTTCAGCGACACCGAACAGGGCCGCGCCCTGATTCCGTTCGGACCGACATTGTAAAATTTCAAATTTTATCCCATAAACCCTGTAGAGACGTGACAATGTCGCGTCTCTACAATTATATAATAACACATATCATATCAACGGGAACGCGACAATGTCACGTCTCTGCATTTTTAAAACAACATAACATGAAATTTTCCGCCGCCATACATTCCATGCGCCTGCGTACCCTGCCCCTCTCGCTGGCAGGTGTAGTGCTGGGCATCTTCCTGGCTTGCGACAGTCACAGCGTTTCGCCTTGGGTCATCGTCCTGATTCTATTCACCACCGTGTGCCTGCAAATCCTAACCAACCTGTCAAACGAGCTGGGCGACTACCTCAGCGGCACCGATGGCGGACAACGCGAAGGACCTCTTTACAGTCTGGCGGAAGGCAACATCAGCGTGGAGGACTTCAAACGACTCATCGTCTTATTCGTCTTTTTATGCTGCTTTTTCGGCAGCGCTATGATTGTAATGGCTTTCGGAACATTTTTTTCGATAAAGTCCATTGCATTGGCTGTTCTCGGCGCATGCGCAATATGGGCGGCCACACACTACACATTAGGGAAACGCCCTTACGGCTATCGCGGACTGGGAGACATCTCCGTATTCATCTTTTTCGGACTGGTATCCGTGATGGGTGGCTATTATGTGGCTGCCGGTTCCTTCGACAGCTGGACCGTCATCCTGCCAGCCATTACCATCGGCTTTTTCAGCGTGGGTGTGCTCAACACCAACAATATCCGCGACATGGAGTCGGATGCGGCCACACGCGTCACCATCCCGTTGAAAATCGGGGAGCACAAAGCCAAGGTTTACGAGACCGTGCTCATTATAAGCGGTTGGATTTGTATGATTGTCTTCACGCTGCTCACCTACTCATCGGTTTGGAATCTCTTGTATCTACTTACTTTACCCTTGTATGTGATGCATCTTGTTGGCGTATGGAAGCATCACGGCAGCGCGTTGGACAAATATCTGCCCCTGCTGGTGATATCCTCCTTCCTGTTCTCAATACTGGCCGGACTCGGAACCATCATCTTATAAAAGCCCATTATTACATCTTTATTATAGGCTTAAGTGCGAATTAGATTGTGTTTATTCGCACGGAATGAACTTGTACCTTCGTTTTTGCTTGTAAAATTTAATAATTATTTGTAAAGATTTATTTTTATTGAAATATTTTTGAATTAACACCGGATTATATTAAAATATTTGTTATTTTTGCAGCATATTAACAAACCATAAAATATACTACAATGAATAACACTACAGCTATCAATTATGACAACCTTGATTTGAACGGGATTGTAGCATCCCTACGTGAGGCCAACAAACTGGCTCAAGAAACCACCAAACAGATGAAAGAGACGGACCGTCAAATAAAGGCAAATGCAGAACAAATGAAAGAAACCGACCGTCAGCTGAATCTGACATCTCAAAGGGTTGACAAGTTGTACCAGACAGTGAGCCAGCATTACAGCATGTACACCTCCAACTGGGGAAAACTCATTGAGGCCTTGGCAAAACCCGCTTGTTTAGAGCTTTTCAAACAGCAGAATATCGGCATCACGCAGGTTTATCAGGAGGCTCGGAAAGGAGAGTTTCCAAACGGATCCATGGAGGTGGACGTGATCCTATGCAACACCACCGTGGCCGTGGTTGTGGAGGTCAAGACCACCTGCAAGGTGAAAGATGTGGACTATTTCCTGGAACAGATGAATCATTTCAAAGAGGCCTTCCATCCCTTTGCGCAATACACCGTCTATCCTGCCGTGGCCGCCATCAAATACGATGAGGATTCAGACAAGTATGCCTTCCGGCAAGGATTATTCGTCCTGCAAAGCACCGGCAAGGATCTGTTCACACTCAAGGCACCCGAAAAGTTGAAAGAGTATTAACACAAAAAAATCCCGAAGCTTTCGCTTCGGGATTTTTTCACATTTGGCAATTACCTGAAATTAGCGGGCAACCGTGAACTTCTGGTTGGACACGCCGTTTTCAGTATGGATTCTCACCGTATAAACACCGTTGGCGAAATTACTGGTGTTGATTTGGGTGTTCACATCGTTGGCATTATAAGAGGCAACCATCTGGCCCATCACATTGAACACTTCCACCATGCTGATATTGGAATTGGCGTTGATGTTCAGGACGTTGTTGGCCGGATTCGGATAGATGGTGGCGAGACTTTCGTGGTTCTCCACACCAGACAGACCAGCCGTAACGGAAATGTCATCAATCTTCATCCAGAACTGGTCGTTTCCATTCGTATGTCTGAAGGCAATATAAACATTCTGGCCTTCCATTCCCGTCAGGTTGACAGATCTCCGCAGCCATTCGTCCGTAGAGAGCGTTTCAGAGAATATCGTTGTGAAGGAACTCAAATCCGTGGAGGTGGAAACCTTCACCTCATAATATTCTGCAGGATAATCGGGATCTTGTGTGGCAACATACCATGTCAGGTTAGCACCCTCGGTAGGAATGGCAAGTGCCGGGGTAATCAACCAGTTATCGTTATTCAGAGCAGCACTATGATAAGATTCGGAGTAGTAACATCCGTCACCGGAGTTAGCTGAAGCATTGACCCCTTCTTCGATAGTAGAGTTCCAAACATAGCCATCGCCATCGGCATCGATGTTCTGCCAGCAGGCCGACAGAGCGTCCTCGAAATCTTCCGTAAACGGCAAGCTCATAGGAGCGGAACAATCCGTTGCGTTTCCAGTAACGGAGACCGTCTCTGTCAGAGAACCATTTGTCAGAGCCACACTGCCGGAATGAGTACCAGCTGTCGTGGGAGCATAACGTACATAGAGCGTACCGCCAGCAGCAGGCAACGTGGTGGTGGCAGCATACGCACTACCGTCGTTGGAAACGGAGTAGTTTGCCGGAGCCGTAGCCGTAATATCACCAGTAAGCAATGCAGCAGCCACATTAACAGTCATATCCTTATTGCCGCCAAGCATCACAGAGCCGAAATCAAGGCTGGACGGGGCAACCATCATCATGGGGCTTGTAATAGCGGTCAAAGAGAAATTGTCAATGAAGAGATAGTTATCATACGAGAAAATAATATAGACATAAGAACCCATCTCCGACAATTTGATGGCAATATACTTTGCGTTAGCGGGAATAATCTGATTATAAGTGTAATCACCATCAGCACTAACAGAAACCGATTCAATCCAAGTGAATGCAGATTCATCATTGGTAGTGGTGGAATATCCGACGAGGAATTTGCTGGTAGCGTATGATCCAAGATACGTGGAATAATCAAAGCTCAACATCATCGGAGTGGTGACATTGATTTCAGGAGTAACCAACATAGCATCCTCTTCTCCGAATGCAAGACCATAATCCAATCCAAGGGTATCATAAGCGACTTGTCCGAAGCCACTTGTAGTGTTGGCAGTCCAGCACACCGGCGGATAGACACCCGTGTTGAAATCGTACGTGAACGGCAGACTGTCAATAGCGGAGCAGACAACAGCTTCGCAAGTGACCGGAACCCAAATGTAAGTGGAGCCAGCGGAGACCAAAATGCTGTCAGCAAACACACCCGGCGTAGCGGAGTTGAAGCGCACAAAAACAGGATATGTTGCGGAGATGGCCGTAGGAGTCGGGATTGTGACCGTATTCTGATACTGCGTCCCATCCAACGACACTGAGAACGGGCTGGTAACCGTAACCGTAATCGGATCATTAATATTCATTACACTAATGTCGAAAGCGCCATCAGCATCAACGCCCGTAGGGACCATCGTAGGGGCAAGGGCTACGCTTGTGGCGTTAAGACTGGACGGAATCTGATTCGCAACGAAGAAATCATCAACGTACAAATACATGGCATAATCACCCTCGTATTTGATGGCCACATACTTCACCGTTGAGGGCACCTTCATAGCAAAGAGTATCCATTCCGTATTAATGGCATCCGTCGTGGTGTCCAGCCACGTGAAGGCAGATACCGCACTCGTCGTAGTGGAAAAACCGACCTGAAAAGGCTCGTCATACGATGCGCTATGCTTGCGATAGAAGAAAGCCACATACGCACTGTCCGTAAGGGTGAGTTCCGGGGTGATCAGATACTGGGTGTAGTCCGTGGTATGGGAATAAGATGAGAACCGGAAAGATTGGCTTCCCTCATAGGCCTGTGTTGTGGAATGCGTCATGGTGTTGATGGCCGCACTATCGTCCGCATACACAATTGTCCAACCGGTCGGAGGACAGGTGGCGCCTTCAAAACCTTCCTGAAGGATGTAGTTCTGGGCATTCACCGCCATCAAGGCGAATAACATCAATGCCAATGTAAAGATTTTTTTCATACTGTTGTTGTTTTTGATTTGATGAATAATTAAGTTGTTATGTTACTAAAAATGATTCTTCTCAAACTTTTCTACTATTTTATAAAAAACTGGCAAAAATAATCTTTTTTTTGCATATATGCGTCATTTTTAACATAAAAAAAGTGAAAAACGACATCTTAAAAAATATCATTCTCCACTTTTGTTGCATAATTGCCGTATAAAACGACAAAATTC
Source organism: Bacteroidales bacterium (assembly GCA_024682995.1). GTDB lineage: Bacteria > Bacteroidota > Bacteroidia > Bacteroidales > WCHB1-69 > F23-D06. Next base: position 8,666 of record JAIKYR010000019.1, read on the forward strand.
TTTTATTTTCAAAGATTTACATCTTGTCTAACGGCTCAACACCTTTCGGTCGCTCCTTCACGCAGAATATGACCAGCACAAAAAGCGTGATGACGGCACCGATGGCGTAGCCCGCCGGACGCGGAAGGACGGAGCCAAGCCCCTCCTTTTCCGCCACAAACAGGAAACAGCCCGTCACCATCGTCATGAAAAGGCCAGGCAGCAAGGTAATCAGATACCACGCACCCTTCTTGTTGCGCCGCAGATAGACCGTAATGGCCCACAGCGTGAATGTGGCCAACAGCTGGTTGGCCCACGCGAAATAACGCCAAATCACATCAAAGCCCTGCTTGTCGGCAAGGCTGTACACTAATACAACCGCCGTCACCACAAATATGGGCACAGCTACCATCAGACGGTTGCGTATCGGCTTCTGGTCTATATGCAGGAAGTCGCTGACAATCAGACGGGCAGAGCGCAGTGCCGTGTCGCCGGAAGTCACCGCCGCACTGATGACACCCAAGATGGTAATCGTGGCGATGACGGGAATGAACCACGTCTCAGCAATGACTCCCACCATAGCGGGACCGCCCTTGCCGGCTGTATCCACCGGACTCTCAGGACCGAAGAAATAGGCGGCAGCAGCAGCCCAGATGAGCGCCACCACACCCTCGGTGATCATCGCACCGTAAAAAATCGGCCGTCCCTGCCGCTCGTTGGTCATGCAACGGGCCATCAGCGGCGACTGCGTGGCGTGGAAGCCGGAGATGGCCCCACAAGCGATGGAGATGAACATCATTGGGAAGATGGGATTGTGCGCCGCGTCAGGATGCGTGTTCTGCAAACCCTCCCAAATCTCTGGAATGGCAGGCTTGTACAGCACAAAAGCCACTACAATGGCCACAGCCATACCCATCAGCAGGAAACCGAAGACGGGATATATGCGCCCGATCAGCTTGTCGATAGGCAACAAGGTGGCAATGAGGTAATATCCCAAAATGATGACCACCCAGAGATAGACGCTCCAGTTTGGTGTAAAATGTGTCGTGAGCAGGATGGCCGGCGTATTCACAAACACCACGCCCACCAGAATCATCAGCAGCACCATGAAACCGCGCATAAACTGCTTTATGCCTGTACCCAAGTACTTACCATGGATTTCTGGCAAACTGCATCCCTTGTCGCGCAACGACATCATGCCAGCCAGATAGTCGTGGACCGCCCCGGCAAAGATGCTGCCGAACACGATCCAGAGAAAGGAAGCCGTACCGAACTGCGCCCCCATGATAGCGCCGCAAATGGGCCCCACACCGGCGATGTTCAGAAACTGGATCAGAAAAACACGCCACGGCTTCATCGGCACATAGTCCACCCCGTCAGCCATATACTGGGCAGGGGTTTCACGCTTCGGATCCGCCCCGAAAACCCGCTCCATCAAGCGGCCATACAATAGATAGCCGAGAACCAACAAAACAATTGCTACAACAAATGTTATCATAAAAAGAGATTATTAGATTATTGATTATTTCAAAATCACACGGTCATCCTCGGTGGCCGTGACGGGTTTTGACATTTTCTTTAGTTCCCGTATTAAAAAATTGCGGAACACAACAGGCGTGTATAAGACCCGCTCATACTCCACTCCCCGAAGGATATTATCACCGCCCTCAGAAATGAAATTCAGCGTCACCAGTTTATAGATGCGGTCGTCCCGCAAAGGTTCGCCCCCAATCAGAATGCGAACGAGCTTGTCGCCCTGGAACGTCATTTGCGCACCGGCAAACGGGGCATTCTGGGTCAAAGGTTTGAAACGTTCCAGCGCCTTTCTCAATTCAGATCCCTTCAACTCAATAAACACCAAATAGTTATCGAATGGGGAAAGGGCATAAACATCACCTATATGAACATCCCCGGCGGAGAGCTGGGAGCGGATGCCGCCGAAATTGAGCATCGACATGTCAACATGGCTGAAATCGCCAGATTGATCATATTCCGGGGCCTTGGCCAGCAGCAAGTCGGTCAGGAAGTTCGACAGCGGGCTTTGCGGCGGCGCGGAGTTCATCGTCTCCTGACAATGCCCGATCACCACCCCCATTTGTTTGTCGAGTTTCGCTTTCTGGCGGGCCACATAGCGGGCCAGCTTCGCATCCGTCTTGGCATCCCACGAGGAGTCGAGGCGTACCATTGTATAGGAGTAGCGCACAGGCTTCCTGCCAACATTTTGGGCATAGCCGCCGATGGCTATGCCCAAAATGAATG
>JAIKYR010000035.1 GCA_024682995.1 Bacteroidales bacterium
GCTGTCGAAGTCGATGTTGCCCTCCTCGTCGATGACGAGGTTCTCGAGGAGCGCGTCTCGTTTGATGGCGTTGTAGATGTCGGGTTCTTTTTCGGCGCTGAGGTTGATGCACTTGGCGTAGCAGCCGCCCTCGAAGTTGAAGACGCCGTTGTCGTCCCAGCCGTGCTCGTCGTCGCCGATGAGGGCGCGGTTCGGGTCGGTGGAGAGGGTGGTCTTGCCGGTGCCGGAGAGACCGAAGAAGATGGCGGTGTCGCCGCTCTTGCCTTGGTTGGCGGAGCAGTGCATGGCGGCCATTCCGCGCAGCGGCAGGTAGTAGTTCATCACCGAGAAGATACCCTTCTTCATCTCGCCGCCGTACCAGGTGCCGCCGATGAGGCCCATGCGTTCGGTAAGGTTGAAGGCCACATACACCTCGCTGTTCAAGCCCTGCTCTTTCCAGTTCGGGTTGGTGGTTTTGCAGCTGTTCAGCACCACGAAGTCGGGGGTGAAGTCCTTGAGTTCCTCCTCGCTGGGACGGATGAACATATTCTTGATGAAGTGAGCCTGCCAGGCCACCTCGGTCACGAAGCGGATTTTGAGGCGGGAGTTCTCGTTGGCGCCTGCGTAGCCGTCCATCACATACACGGCCTTGCCGCTGAGCTGTTTCTCGCTGAGTTGTTTGAGGTGGTTCCAAATCTCGGGGGTGATGGGGTGGTTGTCGGAGCCCTTCTTGCCGGGGGCGGCCCACCACACGTTGTCCTTGGTCTCGTCGTCATACACCACATATTTGTCTTTTGGGGAGCGGCCGGTGAAGATGCCGGTATCGACCGAAAGTGCGCCGTTTTTGGTATAAAATGCGCGATCGAAGCCGGTCAAACCGGGCTTTGTTTCGTGCTCATAGAGCTCATCGTAAGAAAGGTTGTAGTAAATTTCGGTCGGATTCACGACGCCGATTTCTGCTAATTGTTCGCGGATGTTTTTCATATATAAAATTGATTTTTAAATAATTACGAAATAAACAACAGGATGTTTTCCCTTTGCAAAGTTATGATAAAATCTTGAATAAAAGGCGGGAATAAAAAAATTTTGGCGGAATGTGGGGCGAGCGAAAAAAAGTTGTATTTTTGCAGCGGAGAGTTGGCAGAGTGGTCGATCGCGGCGGTCTTGAAAACCGTTGACCTTCACGGGTCCGGGGGTTCGAATCCCTCACTCTCCGCAGTCCATCAATCAAAGGAGTGAAGCACGGCTTCACTCCTTTTTGATTAGAAGGACATTCTGTGACAGCTTGCTGTCGCAAGAATGGACTGATAATCAAAACAAAGACCTGCTATGCAGGGCTTTGATTGATGGACTGCTGGGATGCCCGCGGCAGCGAAAGGATATCAAATCCCTTGGTTAGTTAAAAGTTAAAAGTTAAAAGTGGGGAATTTGTTGTACTTTTGCGACTTAAGTACTCTAAACCATGCCAAAACAGACCCTCTATTTCACCAACCCGGCGGAATTGTCGCTCAGCAATGGTCAGCTGAAAATACGGCTATCGGACGAAAGCGAGTATTTTCGTCCGATAGAGGACATCCGCATACTTATTGTGGATCATCATTCAGTGCATCTTACAGTGCCGCTGCTGACTACGCTATCGGAAAATAATGTCTCTGTAGTTTTTTGCAACGAAAGTCACATTCCGGTATCTATGACGATGGATTTGGATGCCAACTGCCGACAAACGAAGTTTTTCAGGGGGCAGTTGGACGCTGGAGTGCCTATGAAGAAGCGAATCTGGAAGCAGATAGTTGAGAACAAGATTCGGAACCAGTCGCAACTGCTCGACAAATTGGGGCTGGACGGAAGTCGTCTCAAGCCGTACTATTCCAATGTAAGGAGTGGTGACAGCAGCAACAGGGAGGGTGCGGCGGCAAAGGTCTTTTGGCGGCAGCTTTTCGGCAAGGATTTTGTGCGCGACAGGTTTGCCCCGCCGCCCAACAACCTGCTCAACTATGGGTATGCGTTGCTTCGTTCATTTATGGCCCGTGCGGTGATGGATGCGGGATTGTTGCCGAGCATAGGCGTCTTTCATCGCAACTATTTCAATGCCTTTCCGTTGGTGGATGATGTGATGGAGCCCTACAGGCCGTTTGTGGACGAGCGGGTGTTTGCGTTGTTTGCGGAGGGTGTGACCGAAATAGACCGCCGCTGCAAGCAGGAATTGTTGGAGGTGTTTTATTCGGTGTTGAATTATGACATCCTTTCAGACACGGCGCACTCTTTAGCCGGAATCTATTCGCATACAGGGAATTATATGGTTTATCCGATTTTAAAATAGTAGAACATGTGGATATTTGTAACGATGGACTTCGCGCAAACACGGCCGGGCAGGCAGCTGAAGGACAGATTTTGCAAGGAATTGGCGAAAGATGGTTTCACGTTGTTGAACCGGAACACGTGGGTGCGCTATTGCACGACGCTGGGCAATGCGCAGACACACCGCGAGCGCGTAAAGCGGCTGATACCCGAGCGGAGTTGTGTGACATTAATTCTGGTAGCCGACAAGCAGTGCGACTATATGTACAACCATTATGGGCGGCGTTCCCGACGAAAAAATGCTCCCGAAATGCCCCCAACGACCGATATGATTGAATTTTTCTAATAGAAAATCCAATGCAATAAATTCAAAATAAGAACGTTACGTAATACAGGTGTGACAGCCGCGATTTTTTGGATTTAATCAAACACAGTTTTTTGTGTATTTTTGCTGCGGATTTCGATTTTGCACTGGAGGTTCAACATCTTAAAATGGTATATTATGAAAAAGTTGGTTTCTCTTCTGTTTGTTTTGTTTGCTGTGGCATCTGTTTATGCTGCCGAGCCCGACAGCCTGCTTCTCGCAGGGGATTCTTTCCGCAACCCTACCTTTAACAAAGACGACTGTACTTGTGAGGGCAAGAGGCTGTATGGAAAGGTGAAGGTAGTAAATAGTGGAGCGGACTTTAAAGTACAAGTGGTTGACACTTGGGAAGATCTTGATGTGAAAATTGTCACCGAGTGGGCGGATTCATGCGGAGAATGGAAGTTTGTGGATACATGGTATGATTTTACGATAGAGTATGTCTCGTCATATCCAGATTTCAAGGTCAAATTCGTAGATACTTGGGCTGGCACAAAATAGTTCATATTTAATCCTCCAGTGTGACAGCCGCGATTTTTTGGATTTAATCAAACCATAAGCATTTCGGTGAAGTGGTTTATACCATCGAAAAAGAGAAACCCACAGACCTTATTCCAGGGCATAAAAAAAAGTGACTCCGAAAACGTCTACTCCTCCCTCAAGGGGCTTGGCGCGATTGACATCAGAATCACGCTGCAAAAATACAAAAATTTTAATACAAAACAACGGAAAGAGAAAAAAAATGAGCAAATTTATATTAATACCGTTGGGGTGTGACAGCCGCGATTTTTTGGATTTAATCAAACACGATGTTTTAACCTCTATGCTGTTCGCATAGTCGAATGTAACAGTTTTTTGCGTACTTTTGCTGCGGATTTCGATTTTGCACTGGAGGTTCAACATCTTAAAATGGTATATTATGAAAAAGTTGGTTTCTCTTCTGTTTGTTTTGTTTGTTCTGGGTTCTGTTTATGCTGCCGAGCCCGACAGCCTGCTACTTGCAGGAAATTCGGATAGCGAACCGATTGACATGAATGATTGTACTTGTAAAGGCAAAAAACTATATGGCAAGGTTAAGGTGGTAAATAGTGGGGCTGATTTTGATGTTCGTGTAGTAGATAGTTTTGCCGATTTGGATGTCAAAGTTGTTAGTTCTTTTGCTGATGAATGTGGAGAATGGGAATTTGTAGATTCTTTTCCGGATTTTACAATACGTTTTGTAGATTCTTTCTCAGATTTTGACATTCGTTTTGTTGGTTCTTTCCCTGGTGTAAGATAGTCATTCATTACGCATCTTCCACTAAAAAATCATAGTCTTCATCACTTTCAAAAGTCAGTTCAAGGGGAAGTGTATTGAAGTATTTGAGGCCTTTCTGTTCAAATTTTGCATCCTTCATTACCAGTTTGTTTATTCCGAAGATGTCGTGTGACAGCCGCGATTTTTTGGATTTAATCAAACTTTTCTTAGTTAAAAGTGAAAAGTTAAAAATTAAAAGTTTTATTTTGTTGGATGCCATCGGGCTGGATTCCATAACTTTGCAGAACTAAAGCGTGGGGTTGTCCCATCCCAGCAGTGCACCACCCACAACTCTCAACTTTTAACTCTCAACTTTTAACTTTATAAGTGTGACAGCCGCGAATTTTTGGATTTAATCAAACATACGGTTGGTGTACTGACCTGAAATCAAAGCTCAATCACACAATCCCGCAAGTCTGATGCAGATTGCGGGATTTTTTATGCGATGCTGGGAAACGATTTTTTTGCGAC
>JAIKYR010000044.1 GCA_024682995.1 Bacteroidales bacterium
GGAAAGGGTCGCAGGTGCAGCAGCAACACCCCACAGACTATGTTTTGCTGGTGGCCTACGAAGACGCGAATAACATTCATGGAATTTATAAACATTACAATTACAAAACCCAAACATACGGTCTGTACCTGAACTCGTACCAAAAAGCCGCTGCTTCCGCCGAGTGGAAACCGGAAAACCTCATTTCTGTCCCGCTTGACAAGTCGGAGGACATCCGCGTGCGCAGTGCCGTTTCTCCCGACAGGAGCAAGGCCGCCGTGGCCCTGTTTCTCACCAATTTCAAGGCCAACAGTTTGAAAGGCTCGCTGGTGCTGGCCTTCGATGAGAACGGCATGCGTTGGAAAAACCCCTTGGATTTGGAATTTGAAAACAATACCATCCAGATTCTCGATTTTGCTGTCAGCAACAATATGAAAGCTTATACCTCCATTCTCTCGTTCGATACGGACAAAGATGGGAAACAGCGTGAAAACGAGGTTCTGCATCTATACGAAAGCGGTGAGTATGGGGAACTTAACAACGCCGAATGTGCGATAGAGTTTGGCAGTCTTTCGTGCGGACGATTGCTGATGACCAGAAAGGGTGGCGTGATGATGGGCGGCTATTACGCCCCGGAACCGGAGAAGAAAGAAACAGGCTGCTACATGGTGCATTATGGTATGAGTCCGCTGGAGTGCGCCAACATCAGTCACGAGGACTTCCCGGAGACCTATTATGCGTATGTACATACCTCAGCAGGCAAGAAGGCAAAGGACTTCTCGGTCTATCCGATGGCTTTCTATGAATTCGCGGACGGCAATGTGGCACTGCTGGGCGATATGTACACCACATACAATCTCACCATGACCTTTTCTGCCGGCGGCAATATTCTTATTCACATGGCCGACAGTCGCGGTGACATCACCCACTTCAAGACGGTGGGCAAAATGCAGACCTCGGTGATGGTCTCCCCGCCGGCAAGTCTGAACAAATATTTGTTCTCCTATCATGCTTTAATGCACAATGACAAAATACATATCTTTTTCTCGGATAACATCAAAAACTACCAGGGAGGGCCCGGCCAGAACAGTTTCGTGGACGTGAGTATGATGGGTAAAATGCTTTATAAGGGTCATTGTGCCGCACATTGCACACTGGACCACAACGGGGAGGTCTCCAAACCGGAATTGCTGATGGATTATGCCGACTATGGCGGATATATGATTGCTCCTTTATACGTGGAGAACGATGGCTTTGTGTTTTTGAAAACGGGTAAGAAAGCCAGGCAAATTGCCAAATTGAAACATTCTTTTTGACGCATTTCCTTTTTTTGTATCTTTGCCGCTTGTTTTTCAAAACTCATAAAACACAGGCCCTATGAATTTCATTGAACAAATTATTGAAGAAGATATACGCAACAACAAGAACGATGCCAAGGTGCACACCCGATTCCCCCCGGAGCCGAACGGGTATCTTCACATCGGACACGCCAAATCCATCTGCCTGAACTTCGGCATGGCGCAGAAATATGGCGGCAAGTGCAACCTGCGCTTCGACGACACCAACCCCGTGAAGGAGGACACCGAGTATGTGGACTCCATCCGCGAGGATATCCAGTGGTTGGGTTTCCAGTGGGCGGCAGAATACTATGCTTCCGATTATTTTGATCAATTATATGCTTGGGCTGAACAGCTGATACAGGAAGGACTTGCCTACGTGGATGACCAGACGCAGGAAGAAATCAGCAAAGGACGTGGCGTGCCTACCGCACCCGGTGAGGAGAGTCCCTACCGCAACCGCACGCCGGAGGAGAACCTCGACCTGTTCCGCCGTATGCGCGCGGGCGAGTTCCCGGATGGCAGCCGCGTGCTCCGGGCCAAAATCGACATGGCCTCCCCGAATATGCACTTCCGCGACCCCATCATGTACCGTATCCTGCATGCCACCCATCACCGTACTGGCGACAAATGGTGCATCTACCAGATGTACGACTTTGCGCACGGACAGAGCGACTCCATAGAGGGCATCACGCACTCGATATGCACGTTGGAGTTTGAGGTGCACCGCCCGCTGTACGACTGGTTCTGCGAGGCATTGCGCATACATCATCCGCAGCAGATAGAGTTTGCCCGTCTGAATCTCAACTATACGATTATGAGCAAGCGGAAACTGCTGCAGCTGGTGAAGGAACACTATGTGAATGGCTGGGACGACCCGCGTATGCCGACCATCTGCGGTCTGCGCCGTCGCGGCTATACCCCCGCCGCTCTGCGCAACTTCGCTGAGACGGTAGGCGTGGCCAAGCGCGACAACATCATCGATGTGTCGCTGTTGGAGTTCTGCGCACGAGAAGACCTCAACAAGAACGCTATCCGCACGATGGCTGTGCTCGATCCGGTGAAGCTCATCATCGACAACTACCCTGACGGGCAAGTGGAGGAGATGACCGCCGTTAACAACCCGGAAGATCCCGAAGCCGGCACCCGCACCGTGCCCTTCTCCAAAGAACTCTGGATTGAACGCGCCGACTTCCGCGAGAACGCCGACAAGAAGTTCTACCGCCTCTCCATTGACCGCGAAGTGCGCCTCAAATACGCCTACATCATCAAATGCACCCATATTGTGAAGGACGACGATGGCAACATCACGGAGATTCATTGCTCCTACGACCCGCTGACCAAGAGCGGTATGCCCGACAGCAACCGCAAGGTGAAAGCCACCATCCACTGGGCCTCCGTGCAACATGCCCGCAAGGCTGAAATTCGCCTTTTCGACCGCCTCTTCAGTGTGCCCGATCCCGACAACTGTGAGGAGGGCCAGACATTCCTCGACCACCTGAACCCCAACTCGCTGGTGGTGAACGAAGCCTGGATAGAACCCACCCTCACGCTGGAGAAGGCCATGGCCATCAAGCACTTCCAGTTCGAGCGGCTCGGCTACTTCTACGCCGACCCAGATTCCACAGAAGAAAAACTGGTGTTCAACAAGACCGTAAGCCTTAAGCAGTAGGATTTGGGAATAGGAATTTGGTGATTGGGTTTTTGGATGTTGGACCTTGGTCAGTAGTTGTTGCTTATTGATTATTGGAAATTAGAATTTGCCTGTTGATGTCTAATCGTTAACAATTAAACTACTTAATTACTTTATTATAGTCTCCCCCTCCCAAACTATTAATTGTTAATTATTAATTGTCAATTGTCAATGCACTGCCTCACCGATTACGACCCCAAAGTCCTGCTCGCCTTCAATTTGAGCCTGCAGGGTGACCGGAAATTCAGCGATTTCTTGATGCAGAACGGGTATCAGGAGTTAGAGGCGTTGTCTTCGTCCATCCATTCGAACATAGCGGCCCAGCAGTGGCTTCTGGACAATGGTTTTCCGGAGTTCGCCGTGCTGAGCAACGCCATTGACGACGAGCCGGAGGCCATCGCCTGGCTGGAAAAGTACCATTGCGATTTTCTGTCCAAGTTTGCGGCAGCGTGTCGCAAGGACCCATCGGCTATGAAATGGTTCGCAGCCAATGACCTGAAACTCTTTGTTATCATCATCAGCAACATCCAAAACATCCTGATGTACCAGTCGTGGGATGCCTCCGACATCCATAAGTTCCGGAGGAGCTGATACTGTAATCCTTTCTAATGGTAAAATATCACGCCGAAATAGAATCGGGGGCCAGTGGGCTTTATCCATCCGGTATGTGAAATAGTGTTCAGCCAGTCGGCTTTCAATGTAAGATGCACAACCTTGGTGAGGATGAAATCGCAACCCACAAAAGGGGTGATGGCGCAGAAGCCCTGTTTGTGGAAGACGGCATTTTGTTCGCTAGTCCAGTCGGTGGCACTGCCGTCGAGCAGCAGAAAGGTGGTCTGCGTACCGCCGCCCACCGTCAGTCCCACATAGGGCATGACATGCTTGAAGGGCCAATAGAACTCGCCTAACAGACCGCCCCATCCGTATTTGATATAGCTTCCGTTGTGCATCTGACGCAGCGTGGAGACGTATCCTTCGCCCCCAACCATCCAATGGCGGCCCAAGGCCACGCGGATGACGCCTCCCAATCCGAAGGGCGCCCCTTGCGCGCGGTACCCGAATCCCTGCAGTGTGCCCTGCAGATAGCCGGTATGGACCATCATGCCCCCATTGAATCCCGCCACAATCCTCTTTTGTGTATCATTCTGTCCCAGCACGGAACATGCGAGCAGGAAGCCTATCAAAACCGTAAAAGCCAGTCGTTTCATTGTCTTACGTTTACATATAGCTATGCATGCCACCCAAGATGAGGTTCACGCCGAAGTAGGTGATGAGCACGCTCAGGAACGCCACGATGCCATATATATGGAAGAACATCGGCTTGCGGAACGATTGCCAGACGGTGCTGTGCAGTGGCATAGCGTAAACCAGCAGCGTGATCAGAGCCCAAACCTCTTTGGGGTCCCACGACCAATAGCGGCCCCAGGAGATGTTGGCCCACACCGCGCCGATGAAGATGCCCGCTGCCAGCAATGCCACAGCGGGGTACAACATGAGCAGGCTGATGTTCTGCAGACGTTCCAGATATCCGGTGTTTTCCGGCTGTGTGATTCTCACCACCACCGCGCTGATGCCGTTGAGCATGATGAAAAACAGCAGGGCGTAGGCTATCATGATCACGGTGACGTGCAGACTGAGCAATGGTGAGGTGAGCACAGGCATCAGATGGGTTACCGGCGGGTTGGCGCCGCCCATCATCTGCACCAACAGCACGAAGCCGGTCATCAGCAGGCCCGCGGGCAAGGCCAGCTCATACTTGCCGGTCATGATCAGGGTGATGATGACGATACTCAAGGCCAGCAGGTTCATCGCGTCGAAGCCCCCGGCCATCGGCACATGGCCGCCGGCAATCCAGCGCAGCACGAACAATAGTGCTAAGAAGACACCCAGCAGCGCCAGCCACACCATGGCCGTGCGACGGACAGTCGTGGGGAGTTTTTTCCCTTTCCCGATGTAGTACAGTGCCGCCGCAAAACACAGCAGGCCCAGCGTGATGTTGACCATCGCCAGCCATTTGCCCGTTGTCAGCCGGTTGTAAAGCCGTTCGGCTCGGTACTGCGCCTTGGAAGGCACATTCCCTAAAGAGTATTTTTCCTGATAGATTCGCGTTTTTTCAAAAACCTCGTTCAAAGCATCAAAATCGCCTTTCACCACATATTCCTGGCAAAGGCTCAGTTGCTTGCGGATGAAAAGGTATTCGTCATCGGAGATATTGAGCGGCAGTTCGTCATTTTGAGAATACCAGGCGATCTTGTCGGTGCTGTCGGCATGGGGGAACATCTTGAGCAATTTGCCATTGTTGAGCATCTGGATGAGCTGGTATTTCTCGTCGGCGGCCCTGTATTTTTTGCGTTGCGGGTCACCCATGGGGAGCGACTGCATCACTTCGTCGAGTTTGTATTGTCCGTAGGCATCGCTGAAGTCGGCCAGCTGGGCATATTTGCTGTCAATGCCGAGTGTTTCCCGTACGGTGCTGCCTTTGATTTTGAAAACGGGCTCATTCTGCCAGTCGTAGGCATAGAAGAGCCATCCGCTGAATACCTGTTCCGGTGTGAAGCCGCGATAGCGGGCGTTGCCGCAGAGTTTGGTGGTGAAATCCTTGGCCAAGGTTTGCAGTGGGCATACTCGGCCTTTGTACATCACGTACATCTGTCCCATCTTGTCAGCGCTTTCTCTGGGCAGGGTGCGGGGTTTGTTGGCCGCCTCGGCGGACAGTGTGATGCCAAATGTGAGGAATAGTGCCAAAAGTGCGGTTGCCGGGGCCGAGGCTTTGCGTAGCAGCCTCCGGAACTGGCCGTCCCGTTCGAAAAACAGCCATACCAAGGCGATGAATAGCAGGATGTAGCCTGCGTAAGTCACGCCTGTGCCCCAGGGGTCGTGGGCCACCGCGAGCACCGAGTTGCCCTCCTCGTCGTAATCGCTCTGATAGAAGCGGTAATGACGGTATTTCAAAATGTGGTTCATGGAAATCCGTGCGTCGTATAGGAATTTCCCGTCGGTGATTATGAGGTAGCTCACAAAGTCCATGGGCGAGCGGGTGCCGGGGTATGTCTCTACCTCGAAGCGGTCGAGGGTGAGTGTGAAGGGCAACTGCGCTTCGCCGCTCCCGTCTTTTTGCTCAAGGGTGAAGCAGTCGGCGGCCACGCCCGGATGCAAGGTCATCTCCCCGTGCTGGCTGGTGAGCTTGGTGAGCAGGGCGCCGAGCAGAATCAGCAACACGGCAAGGTGCAGGGTGCAGACGGCTGGCCGCCGCCAGGATTTCCCGGTCAGCAGCATGACCACCATGCCGGCGGCGGCCAGGGCCAACAGCACGGCAAACCACCAAGAGCCATATACGTGCGCCAGCGCGTAGTCGGAACCGTGGAATTTTTCCACAACGGTGCCTGCCGCCAATACGGCTATCAGGGAAACCATCAGGATGGTGAGGATATGTCGGAGCTTCTTCATTTCTCGATTGGGGATTAATGTTTTGCAAAAATAAAAAAAATGTTGAGACGCAAGACTTTGCGTCTCAACTGTTAAATAGCATTGATGAATTTGACAATGGCATCGCGGTCTGCCTTGCTGAGGTTGCGGAATTGCTCGACCGAACGGCGGGCGTCACTCTGGACGTTGCCATGCCACATGATGGCCTCAATGACATTGCGTGCGCGGCAGTCGTGCAGACGGTCGGCGGAGCCTGTGCAGATGGCGGAGAGTCCGCGCCCCCACAGAGGGGTGGTGCGGCACCAGCCGGTGCGGATGTCGTTTTGCATGTGCAGCTGGTGCTGAATCATGTCGGTATAAGGCCATATCTTCTGGTGAGGATAGCTCGGCAGTCGGCGGTCGCCGGTTGTGAAGAAACCGTTAGGGTCGGTGAAGCGGTCCGGGCCGGTGGTCCAGCTGGGCCGGTGGCAGTGGGCGCAGCCGATTTCGCGGAAGAGCCTACGGCCGCGTTGGATGACGGTGTCGCTCAGGTTGCGTGCGGCGGGTACAGCCAGACCACGGTGCCAGATCATGAGGTTCACGTAGTCGTCGTTGCTCATCTCGGCAGGCAGATCGCGGCTCATCAGGTAGTTGTATATGTCAGCTTCTACATCGCCGGTGTTGTATTGGGGATAATATTGGTAGAAATGGGCCTGCACATTGGGATCCTGGGAGGCCACGCGGGCATACGTTGCGGTCATGTAGTGGTAGCGGCGGTCGCCACGCGTCACGTTGGTGATGTTCCAGATGGCGTTTGCCCCGGGGCCGTCTTGCAGAGGCCCGCGTGAACACGCATACGTGAAGCGTTTGGGATGTCTTGTGTTGCCGTAGAGTCCTGTGGGTGCCCAGTCGGAACCCGCCCACATGGCCGGGTTGAGGTGTACGCCGGCGCGGTGTTCCCTCTCATATTGGGCTTTCAAGGAATCGTCCGGGATGGCGTCCAACAGGCCGGTGCCGTAAATGCCGATGGTGGATTCCAAACGCACAATCTCACTGCCGTAGGGGATGGTGGTGCCGTTGACTTCCAGCGGGACGTAATAGGCCGTTGAGGGGATGGTCACCTGCGGGTAGATCAGATTATAGGATTCGCCGTCGGGGAAACGGTTACCCCATTCGTCAACGTAGTCCAACCAGCTGATCTGGATCTGCGATTCGTCGATGGGTGGCGTGAAGGGCGGTGTGGCCTTGGTCTGCGGCATGCCCGTCAGCGAGGAGATGTAGTTGTCGTTCTGGTCGGTGACTACCAGCAGATAGCCGTTGCCCCAGTCGTTGGCTGCATAGCGGTCCATACGTTTGCCGTGGCCGTAACCCGGGTGGCAGGCTATACAGGAGCTTCGGATATAGAGAGGGCCGAGGCCGTTGAAGGGAGGGGTGTTGGTGTTGAAGTCACGCTCGAAAAGATACTCGCCGTATTTGAACGCGGCGATGTCGTTGACGGCGGGAGCAGGGTCCTCGTAGGCGGAGGAGGAACTGTTGAATGTGGTGCCTAACTTGCCGCCGGCATAGGTCTCCTCTTCCAGCCAGTCAGGGTCTTCAACCTGTCGGTGGCATCCCGACAGTATCCCTGTTGTAATAAAGAGCGAACCAATAAGTATAAGAAACGATTTTTTCATATTTACAATATTATTAAAATTCCAAAATGATGTTATTTGCTGGTTATAGCCTCCTTGACTTCCGAGAGGATGTCGTCGAGATTCTGGCAGGCGGTGATAGCTTCCGCGTTGGCAGGGTTGGCATAGTTGCGTACAAACGGCACGGGCATGGCGTTGATCTTGGCCTTGGCATTGTTGATGGCCTCCACCACGCGGCTGTCAAGGTCGGCGTCCACAGCCTTTACGTAGCCGTGCAAAGAATATTTCTCGCTTTGGCTTCCCGCTATGCCGCCATAGTAGGCATGTTCGACGCTTACTATATTGTTATAAAAGTCCTCAATGGATTTCTGGCTGTAGGGTGATTCAATGTAGGTGGGATCCTCTCCGTTGTAAGGCTTGCCGATTTTGGAGGTGCCCACCTCGTCGGCGATGGTCTTGCAGCCGTCCACGATGGCGAGGAGGCCTTGCACGGTGCTGATGTAGGTGCTGCCGGCATTGCCCGCTTTCATCAGATTGTCGCCATAGCTGTAGCTGCCGCCGTTGACAGTGGTGTTGAGTTCCAGCTCTTCCACTTTGTCGCGGTGCGACTTGGTGGCATTGTCACCAATCCAGCTCACCTCCAATTGGAAACAGCGGTTGCGGAGGTCGCCGGCCACGGCGATGGCATATACCAGTTCGGTGTTCGTGATGGCCTCTGCGCTCTTGGGCTGACCGTCAGCAAAGAGGATGTATTCAATGCCGTGGAAGCCGAGAAGCGAGTTGCCGAGTTGCTCGCCGGCCACCACATCGCCATCCTCGCCCCCGAGGGCGGCCACCATGTTCGGGCTGCTCATCAGATTGAGGAAGGCATCCTCATCCAATGGCCAGGAATCGATGTGCGGGTCGATGCCGAAGTCGGAGGCGGCACCGAACAGGAAAGCCTCGCTTTTCTCCCACCAGGAACGGGCGGTGAGAAAGGTGGCGCAGACCTGGTTGAGGTTGCCCTGTGTGGGGCTGGCTTGGAACGTCTTGAGTTCCGTCACAAGCTGGTCGGTGTAGTTGGCCAAGTTGGTGTAGGTGGGTTGGATGGTATTCTCCACATACTGCTTCAGGATTGCGGCCTGGGTTTCATCTTTAAGGTAATTGCCCCCGTGATGACAGGAGGACATAAGCCCCGCGATAATGCAAAGGGCGATGCACAAGAGTTTGGATACGTGTTTCATTTTGTTATGATATTTAATAGTTATAGTAATCGGTTGTAAAATGAGTTTTTCTCTATTCCCCTTTGTGGAAATCATGTTTGAAGAAGGCAGCCCAGGTGATGCCGAGGGCCATCCATGGCTCGATGTTGTACTGTGATTTGAGCAGCCTGACGCCGGCCTCGGCCTTGACGGTGATTTCGGGTATGGGCCGGTAGTTGATGCCGCCGCTTACGCAATGGCGGTCACTCCATTGGTAATCAATGAGTCCCGGAGCGGGGATGTAGGAATCATAGTATTCGTAGCGGGCGAAGATAAAGAAGTTGTGTCCCCGCAGGCGGGAGCTCTCTTTTGCAAGTCGGAAAAAATCGTAGCCCACCTCGCCGCCGGCGGTCCAGGCGGCCATGCCCACCAATGTGTGCGGGTAGGGCGACTGGCTGCTGTTGGAGAGTGTGGCGTTGAAGGAGGATACCATGGCGGCATCCGTGAGATAACCGTAGAGGCCGCTGCCGCGCAGAATCAGACCACCAGTCTGGTAGCTGAAGTCCAGCCCCCCGATGGCCACGGTGCCGCGCACATCGGCGTAGCGCGTGGAGTGCTCGTCGGTGATGATGTCGTTGCGAAAGCAGTTGCCCACATAGCCGCTGATGCCCACATGCAGGCCTTTGACGCTGTAGTTGTCCACACGGGCGGCCACGGCCAACTTGTTGGCCACGCGGAACTCGTAGGGGGATGCGGATCCGTTGTGTACCCATCCCGACACGTTGAAGAAACTGGAGTTGAGGGCGGGGATGAGCATCACATCGTAGCGCCATCCCTTGATGCGGCCCCAGAGCTCGATGCCGTTCTCGTGCCAGGTGCAGGGGATGATGGTGTTCTCGCCCTCGGGACGATACACGCCGAAGAACTCATTGGGCAGGTGCGCGTTGTTGGTGCCGCCCACCGGCACCACGATGTGTCCGGCCCGGATGTTGATTTTGGAGCCGAGGAAGGACTTCTGCAGCCAGAACTGCTCCAAGGCCACCTCGCCGCCCCGTTCCGTCTCCTGCTCGAACTCTCCCGACTCCTCGGCCTCCACCTCCACGGCGGATTCCGTGCCGCCATGCTCAAACTCTACCTCCGTGTTGAACGTCCATCCATGACCGAAATCGTAGCCCAACAGGAACACGGCGTGCGGAAGATCCATGCGCCCGTGCCCCTTGGATTGGGTGTAGCGGTCCGCATGGGAGTAACGGAACACATTGTCGCTGTAGAAGTTGTATTTGTAAACGCCTTCGCCATAGCCGCCGATGGTCAGCCGGCCACGGGAGCGCACCGAGTCGGTGTCCGCTTTTTTGGCCGATAGGGAATCAGCGCTGGAAGCGGCGTTAACAAATTGAAATCCAAATAAACAGGTTAGGAATAAGAGTAAAAAGGAAATTCTTCTCATAGACATTTTTTTAACGCACAAAAATAGTATGCGCTTTTCCGGTGTGGTGTAACCAAAAATAGGGAAAAAGGGGAGGGGGTATAGTTATTAATGAGGATGACTTTTTTTAGTTGGATTTTTTTAAGCAATGATATAGAAGTTGATCTGTCGTTATCTTCATGGCAACACAGAATGTCAATTGTCATAGCAGAATGATTTGTTCTTTACCCATGATTGAGCGGGTGTCAGTAACTATCCATTGTCCGCACACCCGTGCGGGCATCTAAAAACTCCCCTTCTTAAAATTAGAAGGGGAGTTGACTTCGTGCGGCACCAAGGTGCCACAAGCATTATTAACAATGGGAAAATGTCGCCATAATCTTCTTGGGTCAACTTCTATATCATTGCCAAAAAATATAAATGGACACCTTTTCTAATGTTCAAATGGAATGTGGGATTAACGATAGTGGGCAAGACTCGTAATCGTCCGATGGAGTATGCGTACGTATATCCGTTATTTGACAATATATCATTTTTTGTGGGTTGTAATTATTCATTTAAAGAGAAAAAGAGTGTTTATATGGCTTTAGGGTGCGATATGATATATCCAGGTCCGGCTTTCCGTATCGGGATGCGGTTTTGAAATACCCAAAGGACCACACAAACATTAAGGCTGATCTGTCATGGGTCGGCCTTTTTTTCTACAGTATAAAACGACAGCGCTGGTGGCATTTTGCGATTGCCACATTTTTCGTATTTTTGCAACCCTAAAATTATCGTAAAATGGATAAAGTAGCAAGCGGCATTCGCCCCACCGGTTTCCTCCATCTCGGCAACTATTTCGGTGCCTTGAGGAATTTCATCAAAATGCAGAATGAGAATAACTGTTATTTCTTCATCGCGGATTACCATTCCCTGACCACGCATCCCAACCCGACGGACCTGCGCACTAATGTGCGCAACGTGCTGATCGACTATCTGGCGGCCGGCCTGGATCCGGAGAAGGCCACCATCTACGTGCAGAGCGACGTGCCCGAGGTGTGCGAGCTGAGCCTGCTGCTCTCCATGAATGTGTATGTGGGTGAGCTGCAGCGTGTGGCCTCCTTCAAGGAGAAGGTGCGCCGCCAGCCCAACAACGTCAACGCCGGCCTGCTTAATTATCCCGTGCTGATGGCCGCCGACATCCTGCTGCACCGCGCCGACAAGGTGCCTGTGGGCAAGGACCAGGAACAGCATCTGGAGATGACCCGCGATTTCGCCCAGCGTTTCAACCACATCTACAAGCATGAGTATTTCAAGTTGCCCGTGGCCTACAACTTCGGCAACGAATTAGTGAAAATCCCTGGCCTGGACGGTTCCACCAAGATGTCCAAGTCCGACAACGAGGGCTCCTGCATCTACCTTTCCGACGCGCCCGAAGTGGTGCGCAAGAAGATTATGCGTGCTGTTTCCGACAGCGGCCCCACGGAGCCCGGCCAGCCCAAATCGCAGGCGGTGGAGAACCTCTTTAGCTTGATGAAGGCCGTCTCCACACCGGATACGGTGCAATATTTTGAAGATCAGTACCAGGCGTGCCAGATCCGTTACGGGGATATGAAGAAACAGTTAGCCGCCGATATGATCGCCTTCATCCAGCCTATCTACGAGCGTATCATAGAACTGCGCTCGAAAGACGACTACATCAGCAAGGTGGCCCGCATGGGTGCGGAGAAAGCCCGCGAGAGTGCAGCCAAGACTGTGCGCGAGGTGCGCGAAATCATCGGATTCAAGGCTCTGTAATCTCCCTGCATCATGGCATTGCTGACCGAATTTCCCCTGTGGCTTGTGATCTTCGTCATCCTGCTTGGCGCAGGATACGCTTGTTTCCTCTATTTCAGGAATAACAACATCGTTTTTGAGAAAGTCCCGAGAATTGTCATGGCCTGTCTGCGTGGCGTGGCCATGTCGCTGCTCGCCTTCCTGCTGCTCGCTCCGATGATCAAGATGATACGGAAACAGGTGGACAAACCCCTTATCCTCGTGGCGGTTGACAATAGCGAGTCGGTGGTGTCGGGCAAGGATTCCTCCTATTACCGCACGGAGTATGCCAAGCAGGTGCGGGAGATGATTTCCGAACTGGAAAAATCCTACGAGGTGAAAACATACAAAATTGGAGACGAGGACGCGCTGCTCGGAGATGACGAACAACTCAACCTGGACTTTTCCGACAAATCCTCTAATTTGGCCTCCCTGTTCGATCAGGTGGATATGGTGTATGCCAACCGCAATATTGGGGCAATGGTTTTGCTGACGGACGGTATCTTCAATACGGGTACCAATCCTTATTATAAAGCTGAAAAAGCTGATTATCCGGTTTATACGGTGGGCTTGGGAAACACGGAGCTTACAACGGACTTCTTCATCGCCGGTATCAACCACAACAAGCAGGCTTTGAAAGGGAATATGTTTCCGGTGGAGATCAAGCTGGCCGCCAACCGCCTCTCCGGCCGTGCCGCCGAGGTGACCGTCAAGGAGGGTTCCGAGCAGATTTACAGCAAAAAAATCACCCTGAGTGGCAACCGCTATTTTGAGACCGTCAAATTCAGCGTTGAGGCGAAAAACACCGGCATTCATCATTACAAGGTGGATATCACCGAGCTGGATGGCGAGGTGACCCACAAGAACAACCACACGCAGTTCTTTGTGGAGGTGGTGGATTCCCGCGAAAAGGTGGCCATCGTCTATAACTCGCCGCATCCCGACATCGCGGCCATGAAGGAGGCCTTGGAACTGACCGACAACTACGATGTGCAGGTCTCGTCCATCGCCGAGTTTTCTGGCAAGCCCAGCGATTACAGCTTAGTGATTTTGCACCAGTTGCCCTCCACCACCAACTCGGCCGCCAACCTGCTGAACCAGATCCGCCAGAGCGGCACCTCCGCCCTCTACATCCTGGGTCCGCAAACCAATCTCACCACCTTCAACGGATTGAATGTGGGTATGAGCGTGGTACAAAGCAAATCATTGACCAACAATGCGATGCCATCGTATAATGATAATTTCACCTCCTTTACATTCTCGGAGGATTCCCGCCAGATGCTTTCCAAGTTCCCGCCCATCAAGACTATATTCGGAACCTACAAGACTTCAGTATCTTCCAATGTGTTTTTGTATCAGAAGATTAGCGGGGTGGACACCAAATACCCGTTGGTGGTTTTCAGCAGCCATAATGGCGCGCGGAGTGGGGTGGTGGCCGGTACTGGCTTCTGGAGTTGGAAACTGTACAACTACATGCATGCTGGCAACCATGATGCTTTCAACGAGGTGATTGACAAGATGGTGCTTTACTTGGCCGCCAAGGGCGACAAGAGCCAGTTCCGCGTGCAGCATGCTGCCATCTTCGCTGAAAACGCCCCAGTGGAATTTTCGGCGGAACTCTACAACGACAGCTACGAGCTTATCAATGAGCCGGATATCAAGATGGTAATCAAGGGTAGCGGCGACACCACCTACGAGGCGCAATTCTCCAAGCAGAACAACGGCTATTACCTCAATGTGGGCGAGCTGCCCGTGGGCAACTACACATGGACGGCCACTACGCAGGTGGGCAAACGCAAACTGGAGAAGTCCGGACGTTTCTCCATTCAGGAGGTGATGCTCGAGACCGCCAACCTGGTCGCCGACCACGACCTGCTGAAGAGCATCTCCACCGCCACCAACGGCCAATTCTTCCCGAAAGAAAATTTGAACCGCATTGTCAAGGAAATCAAGCAGAACGACCAGATAAAACCCATAGCCAGCTATCGTAAGCATTACTCCATGTTGCTTAACTCCTATTGGTATCTCATCGCCATCGTACTGTTGCTCGGCATTGAGTGGTTTATGCGCAAGTGGAATGGCGGATATTAGTGATTAGTGAATAGATTTGAAGAGGATGCACACAAAAAGCAGTGGGGTGGTAAAACTAACAATTAAAACCTTATAGACATGAAAAAGATCTTTACTTTTATTGCGATGATGCTGTTATGCGCGGGCGCGATGGCGCAAACTCTGTCGCTGACCTTCAACTGCTGTATGGCGGACGGGGCGCAGGTGCAGCCCGACAGCATCACAGTGGAGAACATCACTCGCGGATGGACGGAGACGCTGATATTTCCCGACATCCAACAATATAATCTGACGGTGTGGACGGGCATTGAGGATGTAGAGACGTTGCGCGCAACGTCTCTACAAACGACCCCCAACCCCTTTGCCGGCACCACCACGGTGAACCTGCAGATGCCCGAACCCGGCGACGTGCAGGTGTTGATTTCCGATGTCAACGGACGCACCATCGTAGAGGCGCCATATTATGACGCCTCCACGCCATATTATGACGCCTCCACCGGTACGATGACGGCGGGAACCCACCGTATGCGCGTGTCGTTGCGCACGCCAGGCACCTACGTGCTGACGGCCCGCGTGAACGGCAAAACCCTGTCCGCGAAATTGTTGAACACCGGCAACGGTGGCAAGGATGCCGTGGAATACGATGGCATTGTGGAGGCGCCATACTATGACGCCTCCACACCATATTATGACGCCTCCACACCCCCAAAATCCGCCAAGGGTTCCTCCCACCACCCGTTCCAATTGGGCGACTATATGCGCTATGTGGCGTATGCCCGTGGAATTGCCAGCCAAGCTATGACACAATACCAAACCGAAGGCGGGATGATCCTGTTGCCATTTACCACACCGCTGCCGGCACCGGGGGATGCCGTCCCCTGTCCGGGCACGCCCACGGTCACCGACTACGACGGCAACATCTATAACACGGTGAAGATTGGACAGCAGTGCTGGATGCAGTTTAACCTGCGCACCACGCATTATGCCGATGGCACCCCCATTCCCCTTGGCCACAATTCCAGTGAAACCTATCCATATTATTACGATAACGACACTTCCTTCATTCCCTTGTATTATCGTGGCTACCTGTACAACTGGCCGGCGGTAATGCACGGGGCCAGCCCCTCTGATGCCAACCCCAGCGGCGTGCAGGGCATCTGCCCCACGGGCTGGCATGTGCCCAGCGAGGCCGAGTGGTGGCAGTTGTATAGCTATGTGGCGGGACAGAGCGAATATGTATGCAATAATTTTGATGACATAGCCAAGGCTTTGGCATCCGATGTGGGTTGGTTTTATTGTGACAACCCATGTACTCCAGGCAACAATCCGAGCATGAACAATGCCACGGGCTTTTCCGCCGTTCCGGCGGGTATTGTTTCTGATGATTGTTTATTCGGGTATGAAGGTGAAGATTGTGATTTCTGGAGTTCTTCGATTGCATCATTTTCTCCTTTAAACAGACCGTATGGGCTGGGTTTTAGTTATAATTTTTTAGGTTGGTCTGGTTTTGATGATACTCCTATGTTGGGTTGTTCCGTGCGTTGTGTGAAGAATTGAACTGCCGTTGGCCGTTAGCCATTGGCTTTTAGCTTTTGACATTGAAAATTAAAACCTTATAGATATGAAAAAGATCTTTACTGTTTTTGCGATGATGCTGATGGTGCTGCTGTTGCCAGCGCAACAGGTAGTGATTAGCTTTGAGGGAATGGACGGCAATGACCATGCTGTGCAGATGGACAGCGTGGTGGTGACCAATGTGACGCAGAACTGGACGGAGACGGTGTATTCGCCAGACTTGCGCCTCATTCTCTCGCCCGCGGGCGTGGAGCACTATGTGCAGACGGGCGGTTTCGGCCTGACGCAGAACAGGCCCAACCCCTTTGAGGGCGAGACGCGCGCCACGCTGAACGTGACGGACCATGGCGACGTGCAGGTGCAGGTTACGGACATCTTCGGGCGCGTGGTGGAGACACGGCGCATCGAATCCCCGCAGGAGGGTGCGCACGAACTGCGCGTGACGCTCGCCAACGCGGGCCTCTATTTCCTGACGGCACGGCAGAACGGCCGCACCTCGACGGTGAAGATGGTGAGTCGCGGTAACGGCGGTGCGAGCACTCTGGAGTACACGGGCATGACGGGTGCCGCCAGCGGCAAGTCGCAGATGAAGGTCTATGGCAGCCATCCGTGGGAATACGGCGACTCGCTGCAGTTTGTGGGCTACATCACGGTGAATGACTATCAGCATGCCGTGTGGGGCCAGCCTGTGCC
>JAIKYR010000053.1 GCA_024682995.1 Bacteroidales bacterium
TAAGCGTTCCACATTCTTGTGATGTCGTAAATCTACGCAACTCACCATAAATGGTGTCATGACTATTCACAGCAAAAGCCCGTACATAATAAGTGGTACCGGGTAGCAAACCCTCCATATTCACACTGAAATTGAATCTCCCCGCAGATTCTGTCAGATTACTGTCATAAATGGTAGGATTGGAATCAATGCTCCAGCACAGTCCTTGAACAATTAACGGTTCATCCCAATAAGCACCTATACTTCCACCACACACCGCACTGTTTTGGGATATGTTTCCAATCTTATTTGTGGATACGACAGGGGGGATTCTTCCTGGAGTTAATGACAACTCGTTTCCATACACTGTTCCTAATGCATTTGTGGCATAAGCACGAAAATAGTAGGTGGTGTCATAATGTACGCCTGTTAATTGGACTAAAATATTACCAGTATTTTCTCTGCATGTCGTGTGATTATCACTTAGTGTCGGATTGGGTGCAGTACCCCAACATATTCCGGATGCTGTCATCGGCAACCCTCCCATGGAAGAGACAGTGCCTTTGGCAAATGCGACATCATTAGACGCACTCCATACAGAATCTGTAGCGACAACGGGTAAAGATGCTGCCCCCGTCGTAAATGACAACTCATTACCATATACCGTACCTGTATTATCAACAGCATAGGCTCTAACATAATATGTAGTATTGGCATCCAATCCATTAAGTGTTAAGTTATAATCATCTCCGTCACCATAAAATATCACATGCTGGCCATCAACAGTAGGATTGGGTGACGTATTCCAGCAAACACCACGTTGGAACACCATATTTCCCCCATCAGTAATGAGATCACCTCCTGTTTTAGCCGATGAGTTGGTGATGTTAGTTACCTCTTTCGTGGAAACAGTAGATGAAGAATAATCCCGAATACAACGTACCGAACAATAAGTGCCAACCGATTCCGTACTAAAACCTCCATGATCATTGTATAAATGAGCAACTGCCACCCAGCCATTACTACTTAAAGTTGTGGTGGAAAGAACCGAAAAGTCCCCAAAGTAAACACTGTTATATCCATTTATTCCAGCATTTTGTGGAACAAAGAGACTCTTGATTGCATCGTAATCTCTGTAATTTAATAACGTGTTATATTCATCGGAACTTGGAACATGCCATCCTATGGGACAAACCCCCTGAATTCCACTTGGGGACACATTGACCGAATTAGCTCCACGAACTGTAGAAGCCCAGTTATAAAGACATCCATATTCACTAGCATTATTTATATTATGATTAGGATAAGTAATGCTAATTTCTTCCCCGTCGCTATAATGTTTCACTCGAAGATTTTCTTTCAACCAGCACTGTGTTCCGATTTGAACAGTATTGTATGTATTTCCGTCATAGTCCGTTACAGTAGGCATATTAGGACAACTCTGTCCATCATTAAGATTTCTGAGCGTCACAGTGAAATACTCCGAATACGTTGTACCCATAACATTGGTGGCATATACTCTGAAATAATAAGTGGAAAAAGGGGAAAGACCCGTTATATCTGCGGTTATAACATTTAGTTTTTGCATCATTATATTAGATCCATATCCTTCATGATAATAATATCTATCACCGTTCTCATCGGTATAAATATGCCCAAGGTTTTCAGTGTATTCAACATCCGCAGATACAACATCACCATAGAGATCATCAGCATAAAACACCGTAATTCCGACGGATAAATGATTATCGGATATAGTGGGATTTGGTTCCATACCCCAACACACTCCCGCATCAGTTATCGGATATCCACCATCCGAATACAAAATACCTTCACAATGAACAACAGAATCTCTATACTCATATAATGGATCCGGGTCAAGTGTGGGGGGCGTGGCAAACGGCACATAAATGGGATCACTATAGCCAATACCAAATTCGTTCACTGCATACGCACGAATCTGATACGTTTTTCCTATAGTGAGATAAATCCAGTTAATCATATCAGGATTAGTCATAACTGAAGTCCCCGTTTCCGAGGTATGTTCATCTACGATAGTAGGGATGCCAGAATGGCTCCAACAGAACCCCCGTTCAGTAATATTACAATTCCCATCATCTAAAACAGAGCTGGAAAGACCCACTTCAACATCATTCATGAATGTCATTACTGGTGTGGCAAGTGAAGGCACAGTGGCTTGAAGTGTTGTGAAAACCACAGGATCCCCATACACTGTACTTGAAACATTAGTGGCGTATGCTCGGAGATGATAAGTTGTGTTTGGTTGTAGATTTTCCAATTTTACTGAAAATGCGCCAAGACCTGAACCACAGGAGATGTGGTTGTCGGAGACAGTAGGGTTGGGTGCGGTGCTCCAGCACACACCTCTGGTCAAGATATCACTTCCGCCGCTGTACAATACATCACCGCCACACTGTGCCTCCATAGCACGGATAAAAGAGACTGATGATGTGTTAACCGTAGGCAAACCATCAATAGTGCTCAAACGGGAGAACAGAATGTCGAGCAAATGCCGCTGGGTGCTGAGTTCCCCTTTCAAGCTGTCAATCTCATTGTTCAAATCCGCAATTTGCAAGCCAAGGTTCACACAACAACTGCTTTCCGGCTCGTTTACATCCTTGATGCAGCGAACAGAATAAGCTGTCGCACCATAGTACCAAGGAAGAGTACTAACCCATCTTAACGACACGGACGGATCGTCAGAAGAAATAGTATATCTATATTGATCGGATGTCCAAAAGGCCGCTCTCTCAGTATAGAGGAGAGGTACATAACCGGAACATCCACCCGTACACATAGCCCACCACACGAAACCGGCGGGAAGTGCCGAAAAACCACTGGCATTGTTTTCAGACAGGTTGCTGCCTGGAGAGCATTCCACTTGCGATGTAGGCCAATAAATATTGCTTGCCAAAGCCTTTCCTACATATGCAGAGTTAGAATCACAGGAATACTTATTGGCAACATAATTGGTTAATTGATTGAACTCGGAGTAACTGGGCACATGCCATCCCGGGGGACAGATTCCCTGCATACCGTATGGGTTATTATTGGTGTTTTCCTCATTATGAGTAAGGGCCAACCAGTTGTACATTAATCCATTTCCTTTTTGATTATAGTATGGTTCATACCATAATGGGACATTAATGGATAAAGAATCAGCTGTTTCTATTTTAGTGCCATCGAAAAAATATTTTGTTTTCAAATTTTCTTTCATCCAGCATTGACTACCTATGCCAACAGTTTTATACACATTACCTTCAAAGTCTTTCACGGTGGAAATACCGCAGACAAACCCACCGTTAAGATTCTCGATGGCCGCATTATTATCTTCCAACAATGCCTGCAAATCAGCGATTTCATTATTTAAAGAATCTATCAGGGAGTCTATCGCAGCTGGCATATAGGTAGAGTTGTCATTCCATCCGTTTGCCTGATGGATCGGCTCATCGCAAATACATCTGACTGAAAGTCCAAAGCAAGCGTATTGTCCAGATATTGCAATAGAATTGTAGTCAAAGCGAAAATAATATTGGATAGGGAAATTGGCCGTTGATGTAGTGCTACTCCAAATGCCGGCAAAAGAACCCATAGTAGACATTGATCCATACTGATATGCACCCGCTGCAATGACGGAGAGTCCCAAAGAGTCATTGTTTGGCATATATGTCTCCCAACCTGTTTGAGAAGCTAATGCTTTCATGGAATACGTGTATTTATCAGACACGTAAGAAATTATTTCTGTTAACTCGTCTTTATTCGGGATATGCCATCCTTCGGGACAAATACCTCGATGATGTGTTTCCAGGTGTATGTCTAAAGACGTGCTTGAGGAGGTATTTCCATTAGCAACTTCCGGAGCTCCACATGTTACACAGAAGGTATCCATTGCCGCAGGCCAATTGTATAAAAGTCCGTAGTTAAGTGGTGCATACATAACGGAATCATTGTTAGGCCAATGTGCTGCTTTTGAATATGAATTCATTGTGGCTGAGTTGCCTGATACATGCAACGGATTGACAATATATGCACCTGTCGTAGGACTTGTGGTTGCGCGCATATTCTCTTTCATCCAGCACTGACTTCCTATTGCCACCGTATTATAGGCATTACCCTCATGGTCATACACAAGGTCACGACCACACTGAAAATGTCCGTTCATAGTATCCAAAACATAGCTGATACCATCAAGAGCCTGCGATTGAGCATTCAGTTGTCCCTGCATATTGCTCAATTGGTTGTTAATAGTGGACAAATCCGCTTCTGTTAAGTAATGCGCATCGTTTGCAAATGCACTAACATTTGTAGGGACCAAGGGTATATCCGTCCCAATGAGGTAACCAGCGTCGTTGGTAAAGGCACTAACATTGGTGGGGATGGAATCCTTTGTGATGTAGCCGGCATCGTTGGTAAAGGCACTAACGTCTGTAGGGACGGTAGGAATAACAGGCTTGTTGGTCAGGCTGTTGTAGTCGCCATCAAAGCCGGCGGGTAGTTTCACGAAGCTGCCACCCGTGAGGTAGATGGTGTCGTTGCTGATGCTCAGGATTTGGCTTTCAGTGAAAGAGGTGAGGTAGCCGGCGTCGTTGCTCAATTGGCTGACATTGGTGGGCACCGATGCCTGCGTGATGTAGCCGACATCGTTGGTAAAGGCACTAACGTCTGTAGGGACGGTAGGGATAGTAGGCTTGTTGGTAAGGCTGTTGTAATCGCCATCAAAGCCGGCGGGAAGTTTCACGAAGCTGCCGCCCGTAAGATAGATGGTGTCGTTGCTGATGCTCAGGATTTGGCTTTCCGTGAAAGAGGTGAGGTAGCCCGCGTCATTACTCAATTGGCTGACATTGGTGGGCACCGATGCTTGCGTGATGTAGCCGGCATCGTTGGTAAAGGCACTAACGTCTGTAGGGACGGTAGGGATAACAGGCTTGTTGGTCAGGCTGTTGTAGTCGCCATCAAAGCCGGCGGGGAGTTTCACGAAGCTGCCGCCCGTAAGATAGATGGTGTCGTTGCTGATACTCAGAATCTGAGATTCCGTAAAGGTGGGCACATTCGTCAAGTCGTTGTAGTCGCCGCTGAAACCATTGCCCGCCTCTTTCGCATACAGCGCATACGGCACACTCAACAACTGCTGCACACTCTCAATGGAATAGTTGATACCGCCCTCCGGATCAATCTCCGATTTCAGGAAATAGGGACCGACACCCCAGTTGATGTTGGCGAAAACGCCCGACGTGGGCGAGCCGCCGCCAATCTCCACGGTCATCAACCCGTTGGCGTTGGTTGTCGTGCTATGGTGCTCCACATACACGGCTGCGCCCTGCGCAGAGCCTTGCAAAATAGACATCCGCACCGTCACATTCTGGTTGGCAATCAAAACATTGGCATTGTTGCGCACCACGGCCTGATACGTCATCTTCTCCGGTGCCTGCGCAAATACAACAACCAAAGAAATCATTAGGAAAGTTAAAACAAGGAAAAATCTTCTCATTCTCTTCTTTTTTTATATTCGTATTTAATTCGATTTTAAATCAGTCTGTTGCCCGCCTTCCACCCGTCCGGGCCTCGGAGCGAACAAAGGGGACAAAGATACTTATTTTTTAATCATCATCATTATATAATATAGCAAAACGGCTGATTCAATCCTGAACCAGCCGCTATACTATACGTTTTTCACTCAGAACATCCCTACCCCACCATCGGTATCGCGGGGGGAAGCATGGTCATCGTGTGCGCCATCCCGATACCCAATGCCATATACAGTTTGTCCAAGAGAATGTAAACCCCGGCACCCGCCAGATAACCCAACAAGGCATAGGGGGTGATGTGTTTCAGATACCATACGAAATCGATTTTCTCCATGCCCATCACGGCCACACCGGCAGCGGAACCGATGATCAGCAGGCTGCCGCCCGTACCGGCACAA
Organism: Bacteroidales bacterium; assembly: GCA_024682995.1. Lineage (GTDB taxonomy): Bacteria > Bacteroidota > Bacteroidia > Bacteroidales > WCHB1-69 > F23-D06. The sequence goes on from JAIKYR010000053.1 coordinate 5,924, forward strand.
TAGGAAAGATAAACCCACAATGCATGGTCGATGGGGAAGTCATACATACCCATCACACCGGCCACCAGCGGCACGTTGTCCACAATGGAGGAGAGCATACCGATAATCGTATCAATAAGGTAGAAATTACCATTAAAGAGAGTATCCATTCCAGCCGCCAGCATGGAAAGATGACCCGCGCTCTGCAGTCCGGCCACGGCCAACAGGATGCCGAGGAAGAACAGGATGGTGGGCAGGTCGATGCGGGTGAGCACACCCGAGATGGTGAAATGCTGCATCTGCTTCTGGTTGGTCTTATGAAGCACCTCCGTCACAATCCACAGGATAGAAAGGCCCAACATGATGCCCATATAGGGTTTCAGATGGGTGAGGATTTTGAACACAGGCACAAAGACCAATGCCAGAATACCCATACAGAAGATCAGATTGCGCTGCCACGTGGGGATGCAGCTCTCCTCCGTCTCCGTCTGACGCTGGGAGGCGTCGATCTCACCCTTCTCGAAGAAGGAAATCACGATCAGCGGGATAATCATGGAGACAAGGCTTGGGATGAAGGCATGGAGCATGACCGCGCCCGTGGAGACCTTTCCGGCCACCCACAGCATGATGGTCGTCACATCGCCGATGGGGCTCCACGCGCCACCCGCGTTGGCCGCCAGAATGACCACACCGCCGAAGAACCAACGGTCGTGCTTGTCGGGCAGCAGCTTCCGCAACAGGGCCACCATGACAATAGCCGTGGTCAGGTTGTCCAGAATGGCGGAGAAGAAGAATGTTATGAAACCCAATATCCACAACAGCTTCACCTTGTTAGTGGTCTTGATATGATCGGTGATGATGCTGAAACCCTGATACGTGTCAATCAGCTCCACCACTGTCATAGCCCCCATCAGATAGAAGAGAATCTCGGCAATGTCGCCCAGATGCTCAATCAGCTCATGCGTCGTAAGGAAGTCGATGAAGGGGTGCGCCGACGCGGGGTGTTCCGCCTTGAAAGCCTCGAAACCTGCCCCGAAGTGCGTGACATCGAAGATGCCCTCGCCCGCGATGACATACAACACCCACATAGAAACGCCCAGCAGCAACGCGAAAGCCGCCTTGTTGACCTTCAAGGGATGTTCCAGGGCTATGCAGAGATACCCTAACACAAACAGGATGATCATGATGTAGAAAATCGCCATAACTATAGAATTTTATTTGTTATAATCTTATCACTTAGAACAAACTAAGGGAAATACCCACCGACATCGGATAGATCTTCGGGCCCTTGCCCGCGGTGAATAGCGGCGTGACCTGGAACGAATAATAAAGGTCCACAAATTTCCACCCGATACGGGTGTAAACGTCCACATTGTACTTGAATTTGTTTTGAATATTCAGATTCTTGTACATCAGCGTATCACTCGGGTTGGAAGGGTCCTGCCCTTTGTATTTCTGGGAGACCTCGCAAATAAGGCCTGCACGTGCGCCAACGGTAAACTTAAAGCCACTTTCATGACGATAACGGAACTCCAACGGGATATTCACGTTCAGATAGTTCATCTTCAAGAGCTTGTAAGTGACGCTTTCCGGCACCAAATAATAGCGCATGATGTCGTCCTCCTTGTCGTACCGCAGCAGCGCGTTGCTGTACTGGGTGTAATAGGAAATGCCAACACCCAATCCGAAGGCCAGGGGCTTCTCCTTGATTTTGAAATCCCACATGGCAGAGAAATTGAAACCAGGGTCAAACTTTAGATGCTTCACCTCCTGGGGCATCCCCATCCAGAACGTGTGGAACACATCCATCACCAAACGGTCGCGGAAAACGATGGGCTTAGTGTTTTTATCCGCCTCCTTACCCGTATAAGGGGTTTTGGAAGGCTGCGCGAAAAGGGGCGAAAATCCGATTACAGCAACAAACAGGAGCAGCAGGGTGTTTCTCATTTTACGTGAAATTTTTAATCGGCAAAAATACAAAAAAAACTATTCTCCACCCATACCTTCATATTCATCGTCATCCGACATCTTCATAGGACGGCTGCGGTAGTTGTTGAGTTTGTACGTCAGGTTGACAGAGATGTTAAAGCCTTGGTTTTCACGAAGACTATAGGAATAGTAGCCACTGGTGGCATCGGCATTCGGTTCATACATTTCATCATACACGGCACAATTCTGCCATGATGCGATTTGCGTCTGGCGGACAGCGGGGATGAAATAGAGCAGATTGCGGATGTTCACACTCAACACCAGGGAGTTGTCCAGGAAGCCCTTTTTCACGCCCAAGTTGAGTCGGTAGTTGGCGGAACGTCTCCCCTGTCCCACTCCGCGCAAGCCCCAGCCCATACTGCCGGCCGTCAACTGCGAGGAACGGTAGCGGAAATCCAACTGAATGTCGAAGTTCTTGCCCACCGTAAAGGTCTGGTTCACACCGGCGTTCCAGGCCCAGTCGCGGGTCAGGTTCTCATCCAACAAGCCCGACTGGTCGATAACATTGCGGTAGAAACTGCCCGTCACACTGACCTTATACACTTTTTTCACACGCTGGCTGAAATAGACTTCCAACCCGAAGTTCTGGCTCTTGTTGAGATTGGCGTAGGAGGTCAGCGTATAGACACGGTCCGCAATGGAGTCCTGCAGTATTTCCGTATAACGGGTAATCAGGTTGGTGCGCCGGCGATAGAACGCCGTCAACGTGAGGGAGGTCTGCTTGTGGGTGAACATATAGCCCAGTTCCAAGGAGTTGGCAAATTCGGGTTCCAGAGCCGGATTACCCTGCTGCAGGTTCTCGCGATCGGAATAGTCGATGAAGGGGTTGAGCTGATGGATGCGCGGACGCTGCACGCGGCGCGAGAAGCTGGCCTGCAGCGAATGCTCCGGCGTAATCATGTACTTCAAATGCACCGTCGGGAAAAAGAAGTTCTTGGCAAAATGGTTGTAGTTCACATACGTATAGACCAAATCGGAAGACTTCAGATCGGAGATGGTGTAGGAGACCTCTCCGCGCAGGCCCAACTGCATCTGCAATTTCTTCCAGAAAGTGTTGGAATAGATGAAATACAGCGCATTGATGAGTTCCGTATATTGGAAATTGTTACGCTGCAGGGAATCCTCCAACATATTGTTTTCTGTAGTACCCGAGAAGAGGGAGTAATCCTGCCCCACCCCACGATACGAGAACTTGTAGCCCGTCTCGATACGTCCGCCGTTGCCCACAGGCGTCACAAAGTCCACCTGCGCCGAAGCGTCACGATTAAGTTCCAGCGTTTGCGTGCGCTGGTACAGGTCGTCCATTCCTTCATGATGGTTCTGCGTCAGCATATCATTGTGATTACCGTTGCGCTGGGTAAAGTACAGGTCGGCGGTCAGCTCGCGGCCCGCCGTGAGGAAGGTCTTCTTATAGTTCACCGACGCATCGTAACTGTTGAACCTGTTGCCATTGCTGCCGATCTGGTCATAGCTCACCAGCGTGTCGCTGTTATGGGAGGTCAGCGACCACATATTGCTCGACCAATTCATACGACCGAAGTGACCACCAAAATTAAAGGTAATGGTATTGTATTTATTAATGAAATAGTCGAATGCCAAAGACACGTTGTGGAAACCGTTGCGGGAGCCCCCGTAGTTTTCCTGTTCCATACGGGTAATCTCGCGTTCCTCGCCCAAACCGAACCACGAGTCGCGCCATAAGTTGCCAGCATTGCGCCAACTGCCGCCACGATAGCCGTAACTCACGAAAAGATTAATCTTGCTGTAACGGAAGTTGAGGCTCAAGTTGCCGTTATAGCCGCTAAGGTAGAAGTGATGTTTCCCGTCATAGTGCAGCAAGGCCGTGCTGGCGCCAATCGAGGCCATACCGTTGAAACTGGTCTCGCGTCTCTTTTTCAGCACCACGTTGAGGATGCCAGCCATCCCGTCGGGCTCCAGGCGCGCCGAAGGGTTCGTGATGACCTCGATGCTCTCAATCATATCGGCGGGAATCTGGTCAAGCGTCAGGTTCGTGGCGTGCCCGTCCACCAGAATGGTGACGTTCTCGCTGCCGCGCAGGCTCACATTCCCGTCCACGTCAACCGACACCGAGGGAATCTCCTCCAAAACCTCCACGGCCGTCTGGCCCGTGGCGTTGATGCTGGACTCCACGTTGAAGACCGTCTTGTCGAGGTTGGTCTGCAGCATGTCGCGCTGCGCCCGGATGACCACCTCACCCAGCTCGGAGTTCTTGTCCGACATCTTGTATTTGTGAATTTTATAAACCGAGTTGGCCTGGTTGATTTCAAAGGCCTGCGACACGGATTTCTGATATCCAACATATTGGATCTCAACAAAATATTTTCCAAAAGGAATATTCTCCAGCAGGAATTTTCCGTCTGCATCGGTAATGCCATATTGCACAGTGGTTGAGTCTTTTACTTTTTTCACATTCACGGAAGCATATTGTAACGGGACGCCGCTGGCATCCACGATACTTCCCATGACCACCCCACTGTTAGGGGATTGTTGCGGCGGACGCTGCATTTCGGGCTGCGCTGTCAGTACTCCACCCGCCACACACAGCATGAAAACAACAGAAAAAAGAGCTCTTATCAAGGTATTTTTCATCATAAAAACCTGATTGTTAAATAATTACGTTATTATTTTAAAAAGTGCAAATATACATCATATTTTTATATCTTTGTAGCCAAATTAACATTAAAAAAAATATTATGGAAGAAGAAGTATTAAATGTTTCGGAAGAAACACAAGTTCAGCCCTATACAGAAACAACGGGCGGCAGGTTCACCGAAGACGAACTGCAGCAGATGGACTACGCCAGAGCCTATCTGTACAGCATCGGAAAATGGATGAAATTCTTTTTTGTGCTGATGATCATCTGCATTGCCTTTATGGTGATCGGTGGTCTTTGTGCAATTATCACATCGCCCCTGATGGGAAGCCTGACAGATGCCGGCATTTACATGCCCTTCTGGATTTTCGGGGTTCTATACCTTGCTTGTGCGGTGGTGTATATTTTCCCCACCCTGTATATGAAGCGTGCTGCCGATGCCGCCGATCTGGTCATTCACAGCAACAGCAACGAAGCCATGGTTGATTTTCTTAAAAACAACAAGTCCTTATGGAAATTCTGTGGCATCTTCACAATTGTGTCGATAGCCCTGTGCATCCTGCTGATCCCCATTATCGCGATTATCAGCATAGCGGCCGTATAAGAGGAAGGTTAATATAGGCCTGTTCGGGGCGGCATACACGGCCATAGATGGATGGATGCCAGCAGTTGGGATAAATGCGGCAAGTGCCGGACTTTGGTTTGCCTATCGCTTTTAATCATTTTGTCGTCCTCTAAAAAAGGCTTAACGACCCCGTTGGATCATGTCTGCCTTTCGCGGCGTGCAAACCTTTCCTCCGTGGCACGCACCTGCCGCGCCGCGATGGATTTGTACGCGGCGTGTCCTGCCCCACATTACGCTCCCTTCGGTCGCTTATGTGGGGTTAATAAGATTATGTCCCTCCGGGACATTTGCAACTTTTGTCATAAAAATGCCCCGATTAGGGGCAAAAGCTCGGTAGAAATGATGCCACCACATATCCCCACGTCCCGACAGGGACGAAAGCCCGATAGAAACATGCGTACGCACGCGTCATCGCGGCGCGGCAGGCACGTGCCCGTAAAATGTCTCGAAGAGACATCATCTCAATAACCCCACATAAGCGAGCGTAGCGAGTGCAATGTGGGGAACTGGGCGTCGCATCACACTATCGCGGCGCGGCAGGCATATGCCACAAAGAACGGGATGTGCACGCCGCGAAACGCTAATAGCTTTTATTCCAACCGCACGCCCCCGCTTTTTCACAAAATTCGTATTTTTGCGCCCTCAAAAAAACAACAACATTTTTTTTATATGCAGGATAAAAAAGACCAGAATATATTAGATGAAATCACCAACGATGAATACAAGTACGGGTTCACGTCGGATATTGATATAGAGGAGTTTCCAAAAGGCCTCAGCGAGGAGATTGTGCGAAAGATTTCCGCCCGCAAGAACGAGCCCGAATGGCTGCTGGAGTTCCGCCTGAAGGCATATCGCCACTGGACTACCCTCAAGGAGCCCCAATGGGGGCATCTCAACTTCAAACGTCCGGATTACCAAGACATCACCTATCTGGCCATTCCTAAGAAGAAAAAACAACTTTCCTCCATGGATGAAGTGGATCCGGAATTGGTGGACACCTTCAACAAGCTGGGTATCAATCTGGAAGAACAGAAAGTGCTGGCCGGCGTGGCCGTGGATGCCGTCATGGACTCCGTGTCGGTGAAGACCACCTTCTCGGAAACGCTGAAGAAGCAGGGCATCATCTTCTGCTCATTCGGCGAGGCCATCCAGCAATACCCGGAATTGGTGCGCCAATACCTCGGCTCCGTAGTGCCCTACACCGACAATTTCTACGCGGCGTTGAATTCCGCCGTGTTCAGCGAGGGTTCTTTCTGCTATATCCCCAAAGGCGTGCGCTGCCCGATAGAGCTTTCCACCTACTTCCGCATCAACGCGGCCAAGACAGGCCAGTTCGAGCGCACGCTGCTCATCGCCGACGAGGGCGCGTACGTGAGCTACATGGAGGGCTGCACCGCCCCGCAACGCGATGAGAACCAGCTTCATGCAGCCGTCGTGGAACTGATTGCCATGAAGGATGCCGAGATCAAATACTCCACGGTGCAGAACTGGTATCCGGGCGACAAGGACGGCAACGGCGGCATCTACAACTTAGTCACCAAGCGCGGCCTGTGCAAGGGTGCCAACTCCAAGATCTCGTGGACGCAGGTGGAGACCGGCTCCGCCATCACCTGGAAGTACCCCGGCTGCGTGCTCAAGGGCGACAACTCCGTGGGCGAGTTCTACTCCGTGGCCGTCACCAACAATTTCCAGCAGGCCGACACGGGCACCAAGATGATCCATCTGGGCCGCAACACGCGCAGCCTGGTCGTTTCCAAGGGTATCTCCGCAGGCCACAGTCAGAACAGCTACCGCGGACTGGTGAAGGTGGGCAAGAACGCCGAAAACTCCCGCAACTTCTCGCAGTGTG
>JAIKYR010000062.1 GCA_024682995.1 Bacteroidales bacterium
TCACCATCGATGACATCATCTGGATGGGTGACCAACCCACCATCGCTTCACTGGCTGAAAAAGTGGGCGTGGCCGACACGATGCCGTTAGACAAATTAGCAGAATACATCCAGGAGGCCCAGAGCAAGGGCCGCAAGGTTCATTTCACCCCTATGTACCGTGGCGACAACCAGATATGGCTGTCCAACCTGACGGGCATCAACGTCAACGAGATCCGTGGCGCCGCCTCCTTGGAACTCATCAAGGGCATTGTGGCGTTGCGTTCCGCCAAGGAACAGTGCGAAATTGACGAGATGGACAAAGCCTGCGAGATCGGTGTGAAGATGCACACGGCGGTGATGCGCCGCTGTATGCCAGGCGAATCGGAACACGAGCTGGCCGGCCTCGCCGAGGGCATTGCGCTCTCTTACGGCAACGGCATCTCCTTCCCGGTGATCCTCTCCCAGCATGGTGAGACTCTGCACAACCATTTGCACAACGGCATCCTCCAAGAGGGCAACATGCTCCTGATGGACGCCGGTGCCGAAGGGCTGATGAACTACTGCTCCGACTATACGCGCACACTGCCCATCGGCGGCAAGTTCACCACCAAACAGCAGGAGATCTACGAAATCGTGCTGAAAGCCAACCTGGACGCCATCGACGCCGCACACCCTGGCATGTACAACAAAGAGCTGCACCGCCTATCCTGCGAGGTTATCGCACAGGGCCTCAAAGACTTGGGTCTGATGAAAGGCGATGTGAAAGAAGCCGTAGAACTGGGTGCCCACGCTCTCTTCATGGTTCACGGACTGGGCCACCAAATCGGTTTGGATGTACACGACATGGAAGGCCTTGGCCAGATTCACGTGGGCTACGACGAGACCGTGCGCCCGAGCAACATCTTCGGCTGGGCATCACTCCGCATGGCCCGCGAGCTGAAACCGGGCTTCGTGGTCTCCATCGAACCCGGCATCTACTTCATCCCCCATTTGATTGACATCTGGAAGAAAGAAAACAGGTTCGCCGACTTCATCAACTACGATGTGGTGGAGAAATACCGCGACTTTGGCGGCATCCGCATCGAAGACGACCTGCTGATAACGGAAACCGGCCATCGCGTACTGGGTCCGCACCTGCCCAAGGGCGTGGACGAGCTGGCCGCCATCATCGGCAAATAAGACGACCAACTGGCTCTATGACAATCAAAAACATAATCTTCGACTTCGGCGGTGTTCTCTATCGAATCCGGTATCAGAACATCGCCGAAGCCTTTGCAGCCTGCGGCGTTCCGGATTTTGAGCGGATATACTCCAAAAAACATCAGAACGACATCATGGACCAATGGGAGGTGGGCCTGCTTCCCGTAGCGGATTTCTTCTCGTACGTGCGCTCGCTCACCGATGTGCCGCTCACGGAGACGCAAATAGCGGACTGCTGGAACGCCATCCTCATTGATTTCCCTGTAGAACACGAACAGCTGCTGGCCCGCATTCACCCGCATTACCGGCTGTTTCTCTTCAGCAACACCAATGCACTGAATTATGAGGCTTTCACCCGGCAGATGAGGCAGCAATATGGCTACGATATTTTTGAAAAATGGTTCGATAAAACCTATTTTTCGCAGTTGATGCATGTGCGCAAGCCCAACAAAGAAGGGTTCCTTCGGATTATGGAAGAAAACTATCTTCATCCTAAAGAAACCCTTTTTATTGACGACTCCCCGCAACATGTTGAGGGAGCGAGACTTTGTGGTTTGAATGCCTGCCACCTCAAGGACGGTCAGGATGTTACCGACCTGTTCGATGACAACGGCTTTCTGAAGCTCGGTTAGTCCACACGGGCAATATTGACAATCACCTCCGTAGCCTTGACCATGGACTCCAGTGGCACATATTCGTATTTTCCGTGGAAATTATGTCCGCCAGCAAAGATGTTCGGGCAGGGCAGGCCGCGGAACGAGAGGTTGGCGCCGTCGGTGCCGCCACGGATCGGTTGCACCTTGGGCTTGATGCCGGCCTTCTCCATCGCCTTCACGGCACGCTCCACCACGTAGAACACCGGCTCCACCTTCTCACGCATATTGTAATATTGGTCCTTGATTTCGCAGGTGAGACGGTTGTCGTATTTGACATTCAAGAAATCAGTAATCTGCTGAATCATTTGCTTTTTTGCCTCAAATTTGACCTTGTCGTGGTCACGGATGATGTAGTTGATCTGGCTCTGTTCCACCGTGCCTTCCATGTGAATGAGCAGGAAAAAGCCCTCGTAATCCTGCGTGTATTGCGGGCGTTCGTTTTCCGGCAGCAGACTGTTGAACTCCATCGCGATGAGCTGCGAGTTCACCATCTTGTTCTTGGCATAGCCCGGGTGGATGTTGCGGCCTTGGATCTTGATGACCGCCGAAGCCGCGTTGAAGTTCTCATATTCCAGCTCGCCAATGGCACCGCCATCCATCGTGTAGGCGTAATCACAGCCAAACTTGGGCACATCGAAATATTTCACGCCCTGTCCAATCTCTTCATCCGGGGTGAAGGCCACCTTGATGGGACCGTGCTTGATTTCCGGATGTTGTAACAGATATTCCATGGCACACATAATCTCTGCCATACCAGCCTTATCGTCGGCACCCAACAGCGTTTTACCGTCGGTTACCAACAGCGTTTGACCCTTATAATCAGCCAATTCTGGAAAATCTGCCAGCGTCAGGGCCGTATTGGTCTCCGCATCCAGCATGATATCCTTGCCATCATAATTCTCAAGAATCCGGGGTGCTGCAATACCGGGCATGTCAGGCGCGGTGTCCATGTGAGCGATGAATCCGATGGTGGGCTGGGCCTCCGTCGTGTTGGCGGGCAACAACGCCGTAACATAACCGTACTGGTCCTTCTCCACTTGGGTTAACCCGATGGCTTTAAGCTCCTCTACCATCACATCGCCGAAGTCCAGCAGGGCTTTGGTGGAGGGATACGATTCTGACGATTCGTCAGAGGTAGTGGCATAGGAGATGTACTTTGTGAAACGTTTCAATAAATTATCTTTCATAATATTCGGCTTTTAAAGAATTTCTATTTTACAAAAATGCCAACAATGACAAGAAAAAAGGCATATTTTTCGATTGGGGGTTAGCTTTTGGTTTTAACTTCTGAATTTCTCGCGGCAACACCTCAACCCTTCCGTCTGATCTTACACCCCACCGTAGCGAAGAAGAGAATATAGGCATAGCAGACAAACAGGATAGCGTAGGCGTTGTGCGGGTTGGAAACATCAGCTAATCTACCATAAATCAGTGGCATAACAGCTCCACCCACGATGGCCATCACCAACAACGCGGAGGCGAACTTGGTGTGTCCGCCCAAATCGTGAATGGCCAACGGCCAGATGGCAGGCCACATAATGGCATGGGCGAAACTCAGACAGATAATCGCCACAATGGAGGCCAGCCCGTGCGTACACAACGCCACCACCGTAAGCAGTGTAGCTGTGCACAACTGGATAATCAGGGCCATGCGCTGGGAAATGACCTTCGGCACGAAGATGATGCCGCAAATGTACCCAACCAACAGAGCCACAAGCGCATACACGCCGAAATAGTGGGATATCTCCGTGGGTATGCCGTAAAAGTCGCCGTAGCCAATAAGCGTGTCAATGGCGATGACTTCCGCACCCACATAGAAGAAGATTGCCAACACACCCAACCACATGTACGGGAAGCTGAAAATACTCCTCTGACTCTCCTCACTCTCCTCTTCTTCTTGTATTTCTGGCAGATTGGCAGCTTTGATGAACAACACTAACGCGATGAGCACACCCGTCATGATGAGATAGGGCAGGATAACCCCGTTGGACAGCTGCTGCAACATCTGTTCCTTGGCAGGCCCGTCGGCAGCCATCTTAATGGATTCGATAAGTTGTTCCTTGCCGGCAAACAAAGCCCTGTAAAGCAGTAAGATGCCAATCATGCCAGCCACTTTGTTGCAGATGCCCATCACACTCATACGGCGGGCGGCGGATTCCACCGGACCGATCACCGTGACATACGGGTTGCTGGCGGTCTGCAACAGCGAAAGTCCGCTGCCTTGCAGGAACAGGCCGATGAGAAAGATGGGATAGCTGCGCAACTGCGCCCCGGGGATGAACATCATACATCCTACGGCCATAACAATCAAACCCAAGGCCATACCGTTGCCGTATCCTGTCTTTTTTAACACAAAAGAGGAAGGAATAGACATGACGAAGTAGGCGATGTAGAAGGCAAATGTCACCAGATAGCCCTGCACTTGCGTCTCGAGCTCGCAGGCTGTGCGCATATAAGGGATGAGAATGTTGTTTAACCATGTTACGAATCCGAAGACAAAAAACAAGGATCCGATTACGAACATGCTGTAAACCGTGCTTCTTTTCTCGGTAGCCATAAATAATGTTTTTTATTTTATCATTTTCATCAATTCCGCTTTCTTGGCGTCATATTCCTCCTGTGTGATGATTTGCAGGTCGAGTTTTTCCTTCCATTTCTTTAATTCCTGAAGGGCTGCTTCAGAAGCTGCATCGTCAGGATTAGCTTTTGTGAGAATTTCACTGGTGGCGAGAGCCTCTTCAAAATTGGTACAGGCCAGACCACCACGGTTCAGCACGAGATAGATTTTGCAACCGCTGGTTTTCCTGTTGAAGGGATCCACCGGCTGGCAAAGGATCTTCTTGATGGTGGCCACGCCGCCGGCACGGTTGGCAACACGCTCATACACCTCCTGATTGGCGGCATGGGTGGCGGCATTGTTGTTGTTATTGTTGGTGTTGGTGGTCTCTTCCGCTATGTTACCCACCCAACTGCCCGTAACATCCTTAAAATAGAGGTAATATTTACCACTGGTGGGATAACCGTAGGTGATGGAGGATCCTTTTTTATAGGTGATACCATTGGAAGCCACATAAGCAGAAATCTCATCACCGCCATTTCGTCCCGTCAGTTCTTTCGCGGATTTTTGCTGCTGAATATCCTGATAGGTAACCGTTTGGGCGTAGGTTCCTAAAAAGAGGGTGAAGCATAAAGCAAACAGGAAAAATTTTTTCATTATGATAATTTTTTAAGATTTTGAATCGTAAGTTCGGGATCATCGGATTTGAAAACGGCATTGCCGGCCACTACGGCATCGGCACCGGCCTTCACTATGGCTGCGATGTTGTCCTGATTCACGCCGCCATCCACTTCGATGAGGGCCTCGGATTTGTTGCGCTCGATCATCTCGCGCAGTTCGCTGATGCGATGCAGCGACCGCTCAATGAATTTCTGTCCGCCGAAGCCGGGGTTCACCGACATGATAAGCACTAAGTTGACCTCATTGATGATGTCTTCCAATCCGGAAATCGGCGTGTGCGGGTTGAGGGCCACGCCAGCCAGCATGTCCTCCTCTTTGATTTGGGTAATGGTGCGATGCAGGTGCGTGCAAGCCTCCCAGTGGACGGTCAGCAAGTCGCACCCCAACTCCTTGAAAGTGTGGATGTAACGTTCGGGTTGCACAATCATCAGATGGGTGTCCAACGGTTTTTCCGACAGCTGGCGCACGGCCTTGATGACGGGCATCCCGAAGGAGATGTTGGGCACGAACACGCCATCCATGATGTCAAGGTGTATCCAGTCGGCTTGCGAATGGTTTAACATCTGTACATCTTTTTCCAAATGGCCGAAATCGGCGGAGAGCAGGGAAGGGGCGATTAAGGGTTTCATCATACTATTTTTTAGAGGTTGCAAAAATAGTATTTTTTAATGAGCTTCGAACCAATTGGCGCCTTCATTCATATCCACATCTAACGGCACCGACAGTTGCATGGATCCGCTCATCCTGTTCCGTACGATGGGTTTCAGGATTTCCAATTCATCTTTGCGGGCATCGAACACCAGTTCATCGTGTACTTGCAGGATCATCTTGCTTTGCAGATGATGTTCGTCCATGTCGTGCTGAATGTTGATCATGGCAATTTTGATGAGGTCGGCGGCGGTGCCCTGGATAGGGGCGTTGATGGCGTTGCGTTCCGCCGCCTTGCGCAGGATGCCGTTCTGTGCGTTGATGTCGCGGATGTAGCGTCTGCGTCCGAGGAGCGTTTCCACGTATAAGTGTTCGCGGGCAAAATCCAGCGTATCGTTCAGGTAATCTGTGATTTTCGGGAAACTGCGGTAATAGTCGGTGATCAGCTGACGGGCTTCCGCCTGCGGGATCTGAAGCCGGTCGGCGAGGCCGAAGGCGGAGATGCCGTAGAGGATGCCGAAGTTAACTGTCTTGGCCGCGCGCCGCATGTCTTTGGTCACCTCGTCCTGTGGCACGCCGTAGATGTGTGCCGCCATGGCCGCGTGGATATCCTCATTGCGACGGAAGGTCTCGATCATGCGCTCGTCGCCGCACACGTGCGCCACAATGCGCAACTCGATCTGCGAGTAGTCGGCGGCGAGGATGACATGCTCGTCGTCGGAGGGTACGAATGCCTTGCGGATGTCGCGCCCGCGCTCTGTGCGCACGGGGATGTTCTGCAAATTGGGATTCACGGAGCTGAGACGTCCCGTGGAGGTGATGGTCTGCGTGAAGGTGGAGTGGATGCGGCCCGTCTTGGGGTTGATGAGCTGCGGCAACGCATCTATGTAGGTGGATTTCAGCTTGCTGAGCTTGCGCCATTCCAAAATCAGCGGCACAATGGGGTGCTTGTGCGCCAGCTTCAGCAGGACCTCTTCGCCGGTCTGATACTGTTTGCTCTTGGTCAGTTTGGCATTGTGGATAATCTCCATCTTTTCAAATAGAACTTCACCTAACTGCTTGGGCGATCCAATGTTGAAGGTTACACCCGCATAGTCGTAAATCTGGCTTTCCAAATTTTTGATTTCTGCATCCATGGTGGCGGAGTTCTGCTGCAACGTAGCGGGATCCACCCGCACGCCTGTGCGCTCCATCTCGGCCAACACGGGCACCAACGGCATCTCCACATTTTCGAAAAGAGGCACTAATTCACTGTCCTGCAACTCTTTCTCCAATAAAGGTTGCAGTTTTATAAAACAGGAAATCCGCTCAATGGCAATATCTTGAATTTCTTTTTTGCTGTTTTGAAATGTATAAGAAAGATAAGATGCGGCCATCCGGTCCAAGTCGTGACGGTTTTCCGGCTGGATAAGGTAATGGGCGATCTGCAAATCGAAAATCTTGACAGAGGGTTCCACCCGAAAGGTTTTCAGATATTTGTAGGTGGGCTTGCTGTCGTAGGTCACCACTGTATGGTTTTCGGTAAAAATCCAGTTTATAAGTTTTTGATAATGACGATGTTCGCTTTCCACAAGATGATAATAAGCCGTGTCGCTGTCAAAAGCGAAGGCGAAACCGGCGATCCTGTCGTCCTGCATGATCCAGTCGAAATAGCAGAGGGTATTAGCGGTTGGGAGTTGGTCTATGGATTCGATGGAGATGATGTTGGCGGGCAAGATGTTTTCTTGGGAGATTGTCGTAGATTCGGAACCGATTTCATCCCCTTGGTTGAAGAGGTCCACTTCCGCCGGGGCCTGCGGCTGCAACGACAGGTCGGTGAAGATGCGCTGGGAGAGAGCCCGGAACTCCAGCTCGTCGAAGATAGCTTTCAGTTTGGCGGGGTCGGGACCTTTGTAGGCCATATCGTCGAAATTATATTCCACGGGCACATCTATCATAATGGTAGCCAGCTGCTTGGACAAAAATGCCTGTTCCTTGTATTCGAGCATCAGTGCGCGGGTTTTCTCGTTGTCTTTGTCGAGGTTGCAGGCGTACATGTTCTCGATGGTGTCGTAGTTGGCCAAGAGTTTCTGGGCGCGCACTTGTCCGATGCCGGGCACGCCGGGGATGTTGTCAGAGCTGTCGCCCCACAGTCCGAGCATATCGATCAGTTGTTCGGGCCGGTTGATTTTGTATTTTTCGCAGACTTCTGCCGGCCCGAGAATCTCCGCTGGCTGGCCGAACTTGCCAGGCTTGTACATCTTGATGTTCGGGGAGACTAACTGGCCATAATCTTTGTCAGAGGTCATCATAAAAACATCAAACCCTTCTATTTCAGCATGTTTTGCCAATGTCCCCACCACATCGTCGGCTTCGTAGCCGTCCATAGCCACCATCGTGACGCGAAAAGCCTCCAGGATGCGTTGGATGTAGGGCACCGAGTTGATGATGTCATCGGGTGTGGCCTCGCGGTTGGCCTTGTAGCTCTCGAAGTCCGCGTGGCGGAACGTGGGTGCACCCGTGTCGAACGCCACGGCAATGTGCGTGGGTTTCTCCTTTTTGATGATTTCGTAGAACATATTGGTGAAACCCAATATAGCAGAAGTGTTCAGTCCCTTGGAAGTATATCGCGGACTTTTAATCATGGCATAATAGGCTCTGAAAATCAAGCCCATCGCATCTATTAAGAAAAGTTTGGGTTTCATATTTTATAATTGTATTGAGTATGTAACTTGCGTTTTTTATGTCCGTTTTTATGTTGGCAAAGGTACACAATTTTCTTCATTGTGTTCCCGATTTCACTTTTATGCCTTTAACCAAATAGTGTATATTATGGCGAGAAAAACACATTTCCACATAATTGCAATCTGTAAACCATCCATAATACTGCATGTATCCCGCAGAATATTGATTATGGCCGTTATACTTGTCTAATAACTTCCCATCATACCTCAAACCGACTTCTATACACTCATTTTGGTTGAACTCAATCAAGAGCAGACTACGGCCCGCATGGGCTATTCTTCCAGTATAATTAATAATCGTGTCAGGAGTAAAAACATTGCATGGATTTCCTCTGTTTAATTGGATGGTGAAATCCCACACGCCCGTGTATTCGTAAACGCTCGGATACTTTTTCTTGCAGCCGGTGAGGGCAAGCAGTCCAAACAGGCAGAGGACAAGCGATTTTAAGAAATTTGTGTTTTTCATAGCAGAGTTCTTCCTATAATCTTAACAGTTAAAAAACCGTGCTTATTTCTTTTTGGTGCCTGTTACTTTGTAACGATAATGTTTATGTATTTCACCCTGTTTTTCCATTTTGTTGAACTGCATAATCAGATGATCATAATCCGAAAACTCCCCTAACGGACTGTTGGGGTTGGCTACGAACCCGTCGTGCCCGCTATATGCTTCCCAGAGCAAGGCCTCCGTATCATCTAATCTACACTCTATGAGTTCATTTTGAAAAAACTCTATAAGCAGTATATTATTCCCGTCCACCGAGGAAATCGAACCTCTGAAGTTAATAATGGAGTCCTCAACCAGCATGGTGCA
>JAIKYR010000066.1 GCA_024682995.1 Bacteroidales bacterium
GTCGGCTTCTTGCCGTTCTCCATTTTGGTTTGCACCGCCAACTTGGCCTTGGCCAACTTGTCGTTTTGCTTGGCAATCTCCTCTTTAGTGTCGTTTTCAATTTCTGAAAGCTGGAAATCCAACTCCTCTTCAATGCGGATATGCAGCCTGTTTTTCTGGCGTTTAATCCAATGTTTTGCCGTTTCCACGTCGCCCCAGCTCTCCAAAATGGTGGAGATCCGCAGCACATCCTGCGGCTCCAAGACGCTCATGTTGGCCTCTTCGCGGTACCAGCCTTTCTTAGCGGCATAAACCATCAGCACCTTGTCCTTGCGCTCCTCGGTTTTGTTCTTGTCGAAGAAGATGATGGCACCCGGGATGGTGGTGCCATAAAACAGATTGCCCGGAAGCACCACGATAGCGTCAATAATGTTGATATGCTGTCTGAAATCCACGCCTTGCAAGAAACCACGACGAATCAGATACTCTACATCAGCCTTGCGGTTCTGTCCGTCTTCCTCTTCCGTCTTCTCCGGCTGTCCGCGAAATAGCACGCCTTGCGGACACACTACACCAGCCTTGCCTTTATCATCGAGTGAAGCGATAATATGCTGCAAGAAAGCGAAATCGCCGTTGCTGTAGGGCGGGATGCCATAAATCAAACGGTTGTAAGGGTCGGTAAACTCTTTTTTGTATTCAATCTGCGGCGTGCCGTCCTTTTTGTTGACGGTATTGCCTTTCTTGTCCTTTTTAGGTTCACCGTTTTGCGCCCAGTTCTCCATCGAGAAGGGAAAGTTGGCCATCACCTTGTCGAAGGAGCGCAGCTCCAGTTCATTCGCCTCGTCCTTGAATTTTGGGTCGCGTATGGTGTCGCCCTGCTCAATGCGGGCGTCCAAACCATGCAGAATCATGTTGATGTTGCAGATGGCCCACGTGTTCCACACCAGTTCCTGCCCGAAGAGGCGGATACTCTTTTGCGTCTCGTAACTGGCACGGGCATACTTGGCGGCATTCAGCAGGAAACCGCCGGAACCGCAGGTGGGGTCATACACGGTTTCGCCTTTCTGCGGTTTCAGGTAACGGACAATGATGTCCACCACCTCCTGTGGCGTATAGAATTGCCCCGCCATTGTACCGCCCTTGTTTTCGTCGGCAAAACGCTTGATCAGATATTCGTAAGCATCACCCAGCACGTCAACAGTCACATTCTTATTGCTCAAATCCACCGCACTCAAGTAGTTGATGAGGTTGGTAAGCACCTCGGGGTCCAATTTCTTGCCACCGGAGCCGTCAGGCGCTGGCTCGTTCCAACGCACCGTATTGATGATGCCTTTCAGAATATATTTCCCGTTCTGATCCACATTCTGGTCAGCGATGGCATTCACTGCAGCATCCAATGTGGCATTTTTCTTGTCAATGGGCGCTTTCCGCACATCTTCCCAGAAACAGCCGTCAGGAATCTGGAAATCATGTTTTTTCTTGGTGATGACCTCCAACTCCCGAGGTGAAGGTTCGCGCACATAATCAACTTTGAAATGCTCAGTTGCATCTTCTATCTCCCACTGGTAATTGTCGGACAAACGCTTGAAAAAAAGCAAAGAAAGAATATACGACTTGTAATCCTCCACTTTGTCGCGAAGGATGTCTGCCATGCCGAAAAGTATGTTGCCTAAGGCTTGTTTGGTAATCATAATTTAAAAGTCAATTATAAACCGTTATCGTTACATTACATAAAATAACAATTTTTTGCAAATGTACATGAAAAATCAATAGGAAATCCATTGCCGGGCATTTTATTTTTCACCAGAACGGTATATACGCCACGGTGCCTTCGACAGGCTCAGGCACCGGAGGCATCGGTGGTTGAGCTTGTCGAAACCACCGATGTCGAAGGCACCGATGTCGAAGGCTAAGGATTTTCCGGGGTTGTTCTGCTGATTTTATAGTCTATTATGCTGCAGATGCGCTTGTTGGTGTCGCTGATCTCTTCGCTTCCATCTACGGAGACCAGCAGGCCGCTGACACGGTAGTAGTCAAGCACCGGTTTCGTCTGCAGGTCGTAGAGTTCTATCCGGTGACGTATGACCTCCTCGGTGTCGTCGGCACGCCCGCTGATGGCTGCGCGCTCATGGATGCGGCGCACCAGCTCCTCACGCGGCACATCAATTGCGACAACCAGGTCTATCTTGCGTTTCAGCTTGCCGAAAAGGAATTCCAGTGCCTGTGCCTGGCCGACGGTGCGTGGAAAACCGTCTATGATGAAGCCCTCCGGACGGTGCGGGTCGCCTTTGAGTTCGCGGTCCCATGGGTCAACCAGCGAATCGGGGTCAGGATGGATGCTGCGGTTTTTGATGGCACGGGCCAGAAGCGGCACAACAATATCGTCACCCACGAGGTCGCCGCGGTTCATGATGGCTTGTGC
Source organism: Bacteroidales bacterium (assembly GCA_024682995.1). GTDB lineage: Bacteria > Bacteroidota > Bacteroidia > Bacteroidales > WCHB1-69 > F23-D06. Next base: position 2,402 of record JAIKYR010000066.1, read on the forward strand.
GCGG
>JAIKYR010000129.1 GCA_024682995.1 Bacteroidales bacterium
GGCACAGGCTGGCCCCACACGGCATGCTGATAGTCATTCACCGTGATGTAGCCCACAAACTGCAGCGAGTCGCCGTATTCCCACGGATGGCTGCCATAGACCTTCATCTGCGACTTGCCGCTGGCGGCACCCGTCATGCCCACGTACTCCAGAGAGTTCGCGCCACCGTCACCGCGGCTCACCATCTTCACCGTCGAGGTGCGGCCGTTCTGCCGCGCCGTCAGGAAGTAGAGGCCCGCGTTGGCGAGCGTCACGCGCAGTTCGTGCGCACCCTCCTGCGGGGATTCGATGCGCCGTGTCTCCACCACGCGCCCGAAGATGTCCGTAACCTGCACCTGCACGTCGCCACGGTCCGTCACGTTCAGCGTAGCGCGCGTCTCGCCCTCAAAGGGGTTGGGCCTGTTCTGCTTCAGACCGAAAGTACCCGTCTGTACATAGTGCTCCACGCCCGCGGGCGAGAGTATGAGGCGCAAGTCCGGCGCATACACCGTCTCCGTCCAGTTCTGCGTCAAGTTGGTCACCACCACGCTGTCCATCTGTACAGCCTGGTCGTTACCGTCCATTCCTTCAAAGCTGATTACCACCTGCTGCGCCGGCAGCAGCAGCACCATCAGCATCATCGCGATAAGAGTAAAGGTCTTTTTCATATCTATAAAGTTTTAATTTTCAGTATTGGATTGCAAAGATACAAAATTCGGATAAACAAATCACTCCCCAAAGAGCTTCCTGTACAGGCATCCCACCAGCTGTCGGTCGTCGTCGCGCTGGTGCATGCCGCCGCCCAAACAGTAACGGAAGGCCTCGCAATGCTCGCACGGGCCGGTCTTGGCCCAACGGCGGTCGCGGAACTCCTGAAAACGGTTCTGCCACACATCCCAGAAGTCATCCTGATAGATATTGCCCTGGTGGAAATTGTGCCGGATGCTGGTACAACCGGAGATACTGCCGTCGATGCGGATGCTGGCGGCATTCACGCCGGCGGCGCAATGGTAGAAATAGTCGCGCACCTCAGCCTCGTATTCCCCTAAAAAGCCCTCGCAGGCAAAATTCAGACGGATGCGGCCCTCTTGGCGGGTGCTTTTGATGAATTCCATGATGCCCCGCACCTGCTCGGAGGATAGTTGCAGCGTGTCATCGTCGGCCGCCCGTCCCGCCGGAAAGATGGTGAAGATGCGCCAGCGCCGTACACCGAGGCTGATCAGGAACTCCTTGAAACGTTCTAAATAGGGAAATGTCTGCGGCGTCACGCAGGTGACCACATCGTAGGTAAGGCCCTTCTCCTGTGCAATCATCCGGATGGCCTCCACGGCCCTGTCAAAGCTGTCGGGATGGCCGCGCATGGCGTTGTGCTCCTCGGCGAAACCGTCCAGACTGATCGTGATAGAGTGCAGGCCCGCCCGCAATAGGGAATCTAACCGCGCACGGTCCAGCAACATGCCGTTGCTCACCATGCCCCACGGATATTCGCGCTTGTAGAGTTCCCGTCCCACCTGCTCCAAATCGTTGCGCATCAGCGGCTCGCCGCCCGAGAAAATAATCATCACCTTATGCGGGTCCACATGCGGCGTAAGCTTGTCGATGACGGCCAGAAAATCCTCCGCCGGCATATCGGGCGTGTTGCTCTTGGCGGTGCAGTCGCTGCCGCAGTGCTTGCAGTTGAGGCAGCAGCGAAGCGTACACTCCCAGAAGAGCTGCATCAGCGTATGTTCCCGCACCTCGATGGCGTGATACTTGCGATACAACTCCAGCGCGCCCCGTTTCTTCCAACCCAGTTTCATAAACGGCTATTGGGAATCGTCTGTGTATGGCAACTCTTCGGATGAGACACCCTCCGTTTGCGGGATGGCGTCTGTTTGCTTGCCAGGCTCAAAAGTCTTGTAAACAACACCATACATTTCCGACATCGTATCGCCAGGTGTCGTCCAGTGATCGGGAGGAACAGGGCCATACATGAGTTCGGGTCCGTCACAGGCTGTGAAAAAGCCCAAGGCTGAAAGCAGCAATGCGAGAATCTTTCTCATGACAATTAGGCTTATTGGTTGTTATTGTTTTTCTGCGAAGTCCGTTTCACGGCGCCCTCTAACGTGGTGGTCTTCATAATCTCGCCCATGTTCACGCCGGTGGCGTCGGATACCACGTCCATGGTTTGGCGGATGACGGTGGGCACATTGCCCGACATCTCGGCCACACCCTTGCCGTCGTTGCCGTAGATGCGCACGTCCTTGATGGCGGAGATGGGCTCGGCGATGCTGGCGGCGATTTCCGGCAGTTTCTCGATGACCATCTGGGCCTTGGCGGCATCGCCGTACTCTTTGTAGGCCTCAGCTTTCAGGCGCAGAGCCTCGGCTTCAGCTTTACCTTTCTGTTCGATGGCATAAGCTTCGGCATCGGCGATTTTCTTTTTACCGATAGCTTCCTGTTCCATCTTGTACTGTTCGGCCTCGGCCAGAGCGCGAACCGCCTTGGCGTTCTGTTCGGCCTCGTAGGCGGCGGCTTCCGCATTGCGCTTGCGCTGCTCCAACTCGGCGGCGGCGGCAATCTCGGTGTTGTATTTGTCGGCATCGGCCCTCTTCTGGATTTCGGCTTCCAACGTATTCTGCTGAATCTTAACCTTTTCGGCGGTCAGTTCCTGCTCGCGTTTCGCCTTTTCAATCTGGGCCTCCACCTGCTTGGAGTTGATAACCTTCTGTTTCTCCTGTTCGAGGATGCTCTTGGCAGCCACAGCCTCCACCGTCTTCTCGTTCACCGTTTTCTGTTGCTCTTGCTGCTGGATCATGTAGGCGGCATCCGCCTTGGCCTTCTGCGTGTCTTCCACCACCTTAAGGTCGGCGATCTTCACAGCTAGCTCATTGTTTTTCTCAGCGATGATGGTCTCGTTGAGCACGCGCGCGTCGTTGGCGGCCTTCTTGGCTTCCGACTGCTTGATGGCGATGTCGCGCTCGGCCTCCGCCTTGGTGATGGCCGCCTGCTTGCGGATGGCATAGGTGTTGTCGGCACCCAAGTCCTTGATCAAGCCCACCTCATCGGTGATGTTCTGGATATTACAGGAGATAATTTCGATGCCTAACTTGGCCATATCGGGACCGGCTTTCTTGGCAATCTGGTCCGAGAAACCGTCGCGGTCGATGTTGAGGTTTTTCAGCGTGACGGCACCGATGACCTCACGCATGTTGCCCTCTAACGAGTCCTTGCACTGCAGGGCGATATCTTTCTCCGACATGTTCAGGAAGTTCTTGGCAGCCAGCCGGATGCCTTCGGGCGTGTTCATGACGCGGATCTTGGCCACCGCATCCACCATCACGTTGATGAAGTCGTTGGTGGGCACCGAGGTGCTGGTCTTGATGTCCACGGAGGTTTGTCCTAAAAACACTTTGTCAATCCGCTCGAAAAACGGAATCCGGAATCCTCCCTTGCCAATCAGGACACGGGGTTGCCGGGACAGACCGGAAATAATCATAGCCTCTTTTGGCGGGGTTTTAACGTAGGAAAAGAGGATTATGAGAAATAGGACGATAGCTGCAATAATAATGATGACACTCATGATGGTTGTTTTTTGTCTAATACTATGGATTATTAATTTCTAATGATTTTTGTATCTTGAAAACACAACGGCAAATATACATTTTTTTTAAAGACATCACATTGAAAATATTTTGTATTTTTGCCGCCGTTTTGAAAGGGGTGCCTTCCGAGGCTGAGATCAGACCCGTTGAACCTGATGCGGATAATGCCGCCGTAGGGAGATAAACAGAGTCTTCTTTTCCCTCTTTCAGTATTTGTTTAATTATAAAATAAAACTGTTAGAGTTATGATTAAAAGTTTAGAGTTTAGAGTTGAGCGTTTCAAGTACAACAATCAACAGCTAACGGCTAAAGGCCAACAGCCCACGGCCCGTTTTTTCCGTTTGTTTTCTGCCATGATAGCCATGCTGATTCCGTCAGTGTTGTTCGCGCAGCTCCCCGACACTGTGCAGCGCGGCGAGGTGGAAGAAGTGACCATCCAGTTCACCAAGCCCACGGTGCAGACTTCGGCCAACGTCACCACCATGTCCATGCCGCAGATACGCGCCCAGCAGGGCAACGGAAGCGTCAACAACCTGTTGGAACTGATGCCCTCGGTGGTCACCACCTCCGAGTCGGGTAACGGTCTGGGTGCCACCTACCTGTTCATCCGCGGCATTGACCAGACCCGTATCAACACCACTCTCAACGGCGTGACTATCAACAATGCCGAATCACAGGGCTCTTGGTTGGTGAATTTGCCCGACATGGGCGCTTTTATCGAAAATGTGAGCGTGCAGAGCGGGGCCAACACCTCCGACGGCAGCACCTCCTACGGTGCCCGCGTCGATTTCGTGACGCGCGAAATACCCACCAAACCCTTTGCCGAGGTGCGCAGCTCCTACGGCTCGTTCAACACCTTCCACAATATGGTGAACGCCGGCACCGGCCTCATCGGCAAGCGCTTTTCCATGCTGGCCTCCTTCTCCGACATCCGCAGCGACGGTTACATCGACTACTCCGGCGTGCGCCTCAACTCCGGTTTCTTGACCGCCCAATATGATTTGTACAATTTTAAAAAGAATAAAGACTACGGAAAACTGAAATTCCATCTCCTTTTCGGCACCGAGCACACCGGCCTTGCCTGGAACGGCGTGTCCTATGATATGTTAGAGACCAACCGCACATACAACTCCTGCGGCGAATATTACGATGACAACGGAGATTACCATTACTATGAGAATTCCAAAGACCATTACACCCAGACATTCTATCAATTGGAATACGTCAAAGATTGGATTCGCCAGGAGGGACGCCAACGCCACAGCCTGCAGGTGATGCCCTATCTGACACGCGGCATCGGTTATTACGAACAGTATAAAGACGATAAGAAGGTGAAGAAATACGGTTTGGAAGGCATCATCCATATGGTGGGTCATGAACTGGACAGCGCCACGTACACAGTTACCACTCTTTATGACACTTCAAAGAAAGCCGACTTTGTCACACAGAAATACTTGGACAACTATTTTTACGGTGTTCATGCGCAATATACGGGCACGCAGGTGTTCAAGGAGCATAGCGACCAAGGTCTGCGCTGGGTGGCTGGTGCGGATGTCAGCAACTACAACGGCAAGCACTATGGCTACATCGTGTGGGTGCAACCCGACCGCGTGGTGGATTGTCCGGCCATGTACAAATGGTACGAGGGCACCGGCAACAAGCTGCAGGCCAAGCTCTTTGGCAGTCTGCGCTATTGGTACAAGAACTTCAGCGTGACGGGCGAGTTGCAGTACCGTCGGGTGAATTACGTCATTGACGGTGTCAACGACGAACTGACCCCCATCCCGCAGGAGTATCACTGGAACTTTATCAACCCGAAAATCGCGTTGCACTATTATATAGACAAGAACCCATTGAAACACAGTTTCGACCTCTCCTTTGCCACCGCCAACCGCGAGGCCACACGCAACGATCTCGTTGGCGCCCCTGACAACCGAAAGCCTATGCCGGAAACGCTCTACGACTTGGAGTTCAGCTATATGATGCACAATGCCAAGTTCTTCTTCAACACCACGTTGTATGGTATGTATTATAAGGACCAGCTGGTGCGAACCGGCGAGTTGGACCAGACCGGCGACCCACTCATGACCAACGTCGATAAGAGCTATCGCGCTGGCATTGAGCTTTCAGCGGCCTACCGTCCGGTGCGCTTCTTCACCTGGCACATCAACGGCGGCTTCAGCCTCAACCGCATCATCGATTACGTGCATTATGTGGATCACTATTCGGGAGAAAATTGGGACTGGGACGGTCAAACCGAACAACACCTGGGCAACACCCCGATCTCCTTCTCACCGAGCGTAGTGCTGGGCAATGACTTCACCTTCACCCCGCTCAAAGACTTCAACATTTCCCTGATTACCAAGTTTGTCAGCAAGCAATATCTCGACAATTCCGGTGACGACACCTATTGTTTGAGGCCGTACTCCTACAGCAACCTGCGTCTTTCCTACACTTTCCATTTCAAATGCTTGAAGGATCTGGAACTTTTCTTCCATATCAACAATCTCTTCAATGCCAAATACGAAAGCAACGCCCAGATATATACCTCTTATTATGAGGATGAACCGGACAAGTACTACAGTACCGGTTATTTCCCGCAGGCGGGCATCAATTTCTTAGGCGGCGTGAGATTGAAATTCTAGTTTCTGTTATCGTTTCAGCCATTCCGGATGGGCATACGGTTCCTTGTCCTCCAGATTGAACCAGCCCTTGTGTTTGCCACGCATCCCGTAATAGTATTTCTCAATCTCCTCCATATCCTTCTCGTAGTCGCCCGTGGGGTAGAATATTTGGCCGATGCCGGCGGTTCGGCTGCGAAAGTCGATGTGACTGATACATATTGGCACGCCCGCCTTGACGGCAATCTGATAGAAGCCGCGCTTCCATTTAGTCACCAGCTGGCGGGTTCCCTCGGGACAGATGATGAACGCAATCTCGTCACGGCTTTTTATCAAATCCACGGCGAAATCCGCGAAATGCAGTGCGTGCTGGCGGTCCACCGGCACACAACCGATTTTGAGGAGAAGAGGTTTCAATGGGAATATGAAGAACTCCTTTTTCATGGCCATTGCCATCTTCAGCCGCAGATGACGAATCACCCTCAACCCGATGAAGAAATCGGCAACGGCGGTGTGTGGGGCCATAATGACCACGCACTTTTTCAGGTCAGGATTGCTGTGGATTTCCTCCGGGGTAAGACCCGATACCCGAAAACGATGGAATTTCAAGAAGAAGGTATGTACTGACATAATGCTTTAATTTTCAATGATGATGGAATGGTCTTCGCACAGGCATTTCATTGGGCATCCCATGCGGATGGCCAGGTTGTCGGCCTCGTGACCGGCGGGGAATCCGAAGACGACGGGAAAGTCATACCGTGCAGCATGTTCGGCCACAATCTCTTCGGCGGTTTTGCCGTATGGGATAGTGTTGTCGTGCATGTCGCTGAGATGACCCACCAGCAACCCAGCCAGCCGACGCAGTTTGCCGGCCCGCTCCAAGCTGGTCATCATCCGGTCGATATGGTACAGGTATTCATCCAAATCTTCGATGAAGAGCACCTTACCATCGGTGTTCACATCCGAGGGGGAGGCGAGTAAGGAGTATAGCATTGACAGGTTGCCGCCGGTGAGTGTGCCCTCGAAGTTGCCGGGACGGCTTAGCGGGTGTTGTGGCAGCTCATAGTGCAGGGATTCGCCCCGTAGGGCGGCTATCAGCGAATGGTTTGCGGCATTGCCAAGCTCTATCTCATGCACATTGATGGGCATAGTGGCATGGAGGGTGGCGATGTTGAAATTCTGCTGGATGTGGGAATGGAAGACTGTCACGTCGCTGTAGCCACAAATCCATTTGGGATGGGCGCGGAAAGCGGTGAAGTCCAGCCGGTCAATAATGCGGGCGGAGCCGTAGCCGCCGCGGGCGCACCACACGGCCTTGATGTCGGGGTTGTCAAGCAACTCCTGAATGTAGCCTGCACGCACAGCCTCGTCACCAGCAAACTGGTGACATTCGGCAAAGAGGCGCTCGTCATAAAAAACGTTAAAACCCGCCTGGTGGAGCAAGTCCACGGCGGGCGTAATCTCCGCAGGGGATATTTTCCGCGCCGGAGCCGCAATGGCCACCGTGTCGCCGTTCCGCAAATAGTCAGGGATAATCATAATGTTATGCCGTTTTTCCGCAAAATCTCCTGTGTCATCTCGCGCAACAGTGTCCTCTCTTGTTTGTTGTTATAAAAACGCTTTTTAGGCTTTTTAACATTGCATTTTTTGAAATAGGCTCCAGTCACCCCTTCAAATTCCGGGTTCAGCGCGGCTGCCAGCATGGTGGCTGCACCCTCTTCAGGTGTGTTGATGAGCGGACGGAAAATCCAGTCGCACAGCTTATCCACCACGATGTTGCCCTGCCGGATGATGCCAGTACTCACAATGTCAGGGTCTGCCACGTTGATGCAGATGCCGCGCTCCCTCCAGGCTTCGGCAGCATCCAGCGTGAAATAGTAGAGTGCGCGTTTGGAGTTGCCGTACGTGGAGAAACGGTTGAATTTGTGATCGTCCGTAGGTTCGAAGTAATCCTTCCGGATCTTGCCCACGACATACGCTATGGACACCATACTCACAATGCGCGTACCTCGACCCATGATCGGTAGCAGGGCGTTGGTTAACGTGTAGTGACCCAAGTAGTTGACTGCAGTGGTGTATTCAATGCCGTTCACACTGTTGCGGGCCCGATGGCACAATACACCGGCATTGTTCAAAAGAATCTGCAAAGAGGGAAACTCCTTCTTCACCTCATCGGCGAAGCGGATGATATCCTGAAGATTGCCGAGGTCCACCTGCTTCAAAAAGAGATTTGCTCCGGTCTCCTTGCGGATCGCCTCATAGGTGGGACGTGCGATTTCCGTGTCGTAGCAGGCCATGATGACATCATAACCGGATTTCGCCAATGTACGGGTGTGTATTGTTCCCATACCTCCGTCGGCACCCGTTACTAAAGCTGTTCCTTTACTCATCTGTTCTGATATGTAGATAATTAGATATTGTAAGTACTGATTCCAGCGGTCACGCCGCAAGCAGGCCCTGAAACCGAGTGCAAATATACAAAATATTTGTCTTTTACGTTAGTTTTTTCGTACCTTTGCACCCTCAAAAATCATTCTTATGAAGCGGCTTGTTTTCAGTCTCTTTTTCAGCATAATATGCGTTACATCCGCATTTTGCACTCATATTCTCATTCCGATGGACATGGGACAAACCAACCATCTCAAAGCATACGGGATAGCTTACTATGCCGTTTCTCATCAGGTGGACATGAGTTGGCTGCTCAACTACCGGGGAGGCAGTTTCATGTGCCAATACAATTCGGACATTGAAAACGAGTGTTCCATCCGAGGGGTCTCGTATCAGGTTATTGCAGATATCCAGGCCCAGCAGATTTTGAGCGAAATTGCGGCCGTGGAGAACAATATGAATGAAATCCGGTTGACAAAAGAGCCCAAAATCGCCGTCTATTCCCCTAAAAACAAACTTCCTTGGGATGATGCCGTCACATTGGTCCTAACTTACGCGGAAATTCCGTACACGGTTATTTATGATGAAGAGGTTATCAAAGGGGAACTCCCCAAATATGACTGGCTGCATTTGCATCATGAGGATTTTACAGGACAATACGGGAAATTCTGGGCCAATTACAGGAATGCCAAATGGTATCAGGATGATGTGAAGGAGAATGAAGAGCGGGCCGCACAGTTGGGTTTCGCCAAGGTCTCGCAAATGAAGCTGGCCGTGGCTAAAGGCATCCGGGATTTCGTGGCCGGTGGCGGATACCTCTTCGCCATGTGCTCCGGCCCTGACAGCTACGACATCGCCTTGGCTGCCGAAGGTGTGGATATCTGCGATGTTATGTTCGACGGCGATCCCATGGACCCGCAGGCGCAAAGCAAATTGAACTACGATAATTGTTTCGCCTTCACCAACTTCAAAATAGAGACAAATCCTTATGTCTATGAGGTGTCCGATATTGATGTCAGCCCAACCTTGCATATGACCAACAAATCCAGCGACTATTTCACCCTGTTTGAACTTTCCGCCAAATGGTATCCCGTGCCCACCATGCTCTGCCAGAACCACTTGACAGTCATCCCTGGTTTCATGGGGCAGACGACGGCCTTTCGGAAAGAACTTATCAAGCCCACCGTTACCATCATGGGGGAAACGCAGCTTTTCAATGAGGCACGCTACATACATGGCGAATACGGGAAAGGTACCTGGACATTCTATTCGGGCCACGATCCCGAGGATTACCAGCATCTGGTGAACGATCCGCCAACCGAGCTGGACCTGTTTCCCAACTCGGCGGGTTACCGGCTCATATTAAACAATGTGTTGTTCCCCGCTGCAAAAAAACAGCAGCAAAAGACATAATAAGGAAACAGACATTAGATAATACCTAATGTCTGTTTTATTTTAGAGGTAAGAATATCGATTCCCTTTTCATTTTGGGCGCCCACAGGAATAATGATATCCGCTGAGCGTTTGGACGGCTCGATGAAGAGCTCGTGCATGGGCTTTACAAAATGTTGGTAATGGACGATTGATTTGTCCAATCCACGTCCACGCTCATTCACGTCCCGTTGGATGATACGAATCAAGCGCTCATCCGCATCCGTATCCACAAACACTTTTAGGTCGAGAACATCCCGGAGGGCTTTGTCAGTGAAAATCAAAATGCCCTCCACAATCAGCACATCACAGGGATTGACGGGGATTGTGTCTTTGCCGCGTGCGCAGGTGACATACGAGTAGGTGGGCATCTCTACGGGAATACCTGCTTTCAGTTTGGCAATATGGTCCACCAGCAGGGTCCATTCAATGGCCGACGGGTGGTCGAAGTTGATCTTCTCCTTTTCCTCTTGGGGCAGATGACCGTTGTCTTTGTAGTATGCGTCCTGGGAAAGCACGCTGACCTGCTCTTTGGGCAGGCTTTGGATGATTTTCTTTACCACCGATGTTTTGCCGGATCCGGATCCGCCGGCGATTCCAATTACGAGCATAATGTTTGTGTTTTAAAATGCGAACGCAAAGATACTATTTTTCGGTTATGGGAATAAAAAAAAATCACGCCGAAAGCGTGATTTTTATTGTTGCCCCGATAGGACTCGAACCCATACAAACAGAACCAGAATCTGCTGTGCTACCATTACACCACAGGGCAAAAGTTTGAGCGCGCAAAGATATACTTTTTTTCATATACCAAGCGCGCTCAAGTAATTTTTTTTTCTAACTTACGAAAATCACTTCATACCAGATATACCCACTCACTATAACTTCCTTATAATAAACGTTATCCACTTTGTAGTAAACGTTTCCGTCCAGAACGATTTCCTCATAATTGCTCGGAAGTTCAGCCACGCGGGCACCAATCGGAGGGTTCACAACCACGTAATCTTTCTGTCTCGGGGTGTAAAATGTGCCATCATCGTAGTAGTAAGTCACATTTCTGTAAACGACCACCACAGGTCTCCAGGTGTGGAAGATGGAGTGTGCGATGACAGCTCCTACAGGCGGGCGGCAGATGATATAGTATCCGTTGATGTAGCGGCAATAAACACTATTGTAGAAGTAGTAGGGGACACCGTGATAGTAAACGGGGCGGATACCGTGAGGAACGTGCATGTGGTGACCGAAAGAGTGGTGGTTCGGGTGTACATAGGGCGCGGCGAGCGGAGCGTGGTGTCTGGGAGCCGGTTTGCCGTCAGGGCTGGGTGCAACACCTTGACCTGAGGGGCGACCGCCTTCATAACGGGAGGATGCTGGCTGAGGAGTTGCTTGACCTGTGGAAGTATATCCACGTTTGGCTTCTGACGAACTGACCGTGGCCGTTGCCGTTGCCGGTGTTGACACGCGAGAATCTACAGTTCTATTGCTGACAGCGGCAGATGTCGTTGGACGACTTGTCGCAGAAGAGGCAGGTTTTGCAACCTCGGACGAGGCAGGTCTGGCTGTCGTTGAGGAAGCCGGTTTTACCGTTGTTGAGGAGGCCGGACGAGACACGCTTGATGAGGTGTTCGTGCGGGTGGCACTCGGGGTTACGGTAGAGGAGCTGCTCGTGGAAGCCGGGCGTGCTGCCGCAGGCGTGGAGCTGTTCCGGGAGGCCGGCGTAACCGAGGAAGAGGTAGCCGGACGGGACACGGACGACGGTGCGGAAGTCCTGGATGAAGCGCTCGACGACGTGGATGCCGGTCTGCTCACCGTGCTTGAAGAAGTCGGTCTCGGTGTTGTCTGTGCCTTTTGGTAACTGCTGTTGGCTCTGCTCATCTGCGCGTCACCTTTCCGGACCTGACGATCCACCGGACTGCTGACAGTGGTTGCGGGCTTGCTGCTCGGTGCAGAAGCTCTGGATGTGGGCTGTGCCATAACTGAAGAAACGGCCAAACTGCCCATCCATAAAAGGCTGATTAACAAAACTGACTTTTTCATGATAATGTGATTTTAAAAGTTAGTGAAAACGACAGGTAAGACGAGAAAAGCAATCCGATGTTTAAGGCACCTGAAAAAAATTATCGTTCCACGACAATTTTTCTACGAAAAACATTCTTGTCATCATATACCTTTAATATATATATGCCTGATGGAAGGGAAGAAACATCCATAATACAATCCGCGCCAGAATCTGTCATCATCTTGCGGACAAGTTTTCCAGATAGGTCATACAGTTGAATATCCGTCTTTTTCGAGCAAGAAGGCATAGAAATATGCAACTGGTTGGAGACGGGATTCGGATATATGGTTACATCATTTCCTTGGGGGTCCTGTATGGAGGAAACAACGCTGTCGGTAATCCACGAAAGCGTGAATCCGCCCGCATTCAGATAGTTGTCGGTCTCGAGTATTATCAGAATCTTATTGGTGTTTATAGTAAGTGGTTCCGGAATCTGATTCCCCGAATAGTTGGCCACCAGCCTGTTGCTTTGCGATTGGACATCATAGATAAAAAGATTGTCGTTGGGGTGGATATCCATTTCGGGAAAAGAGAGGATGATGTATTGGGCATGGCTGGGCCAGAGTCTCCAAATACAATAACTGTTGGGCAGGTAGTTCAAAGTGCCGCTACCATCTGTGATTGTGCCCTGATGTGTTCTGTGCAATTCGTAACTGCAATAATAGGTAAGACTTGTCACCTCATACGAAAAGCGCCATCCTTGTCCGGTTCCCGATTCGTTGGTGTTGAACGTGACATACAGTGTATCCGTTTGAAACGTGTAATTCAACTGCGAAGGCAGCTGACCGGAAAAGGATTTCAGAAGATGTCCGTTTGACGGATGACCGTTCCAGAAGGAGAGCGTATCCTGTCCATCTTCCGTATCCATCCTCTGCAGGGAGATACTGATGTAATCCGCGTAGTCATCTGTGATTGCCATCATGCAATGGGTGTTGTTCTGGTAATGCGATGGACCGCTTCCGTCTTCGATGGTCCCTTTGGAGGATTTTATGATTTTATCTGTACAATAATAGGGATAATTAGCATCGCCCGGGTAGCAGTTGACAATCATCTGCTGGCTGTGATGGAAGCCGCCGACAGCTGTGGAACTTTCTGAGGAACTCAACGCATAATAGCCGTTAGACGATCCGCCCCAGCCGAAATTGAAATGGAAAAGGTTGTTTTCATCATATCCGTCGCACACGAAAGCGTGACCACCCTCATCTCCATGTCCTGAATAGTAAACAGGTCGGCGATTATTCAGTTCGGTTTTCAGCATTTGTTTCCACTGGGAGTTAGAATAGTTGTATCGTCCTACGATGGAAGCGTTGGGGCTGTACCCGAAATAGGTCTGCATGGCTCCTGGCACATCGTGGGAATAGGCACCGGATCCAGATGAGCCATACATCATATTCACGGATGTTGCGCAATGGAAAATCAGCTTGGCCACTTCATCATTCGGGCCGGTGAGAACATCTTCCATTGCTTCGTAGCAATAGTTCTGTTGGCCGAAATTCACATAAAAATCGCCATAATCCGTATAGTTCGTATGGCTGCCAGTGCCATGGGCGGGATAGCGGTAATAATACATGATCATAGCCATAGCTACGGCCACGCATCCATTGGGTGTCCGGCGATCATACGCCGCCGGCACACTGTCATCCTCTGGGGAATATTTGTTGTAGTACTTTGTCTGATTCCATTCGGCTGTCAGAAGGGGTGAAACGACAGCACTGTCGCCTTTTATGGCTTTGCCGTTTTTGAGGGTATTCCAGTCCGGATGGATGGAACGATCAGGGTTGTTTCGGACAAAGGCTATTTCTTTGGCATATTGGTTCAGCCAGTCGCGGGCGGCGGGGGGCATGTCGTCCAAATCCATCTGTTCGTCCAGTGAATAGGCCAGTACCGGGCTGACGGCATCATCTGCGGCCAGCACCATAAATCCCTTGTCGAAGTTTGTGATCAGCAAAACGGTATCCTCCCCATTTTTGTAGAATGAAGCGGAACACACTGACACATCCCGTGTGCCAGGCATGTGACCGTTCAATTTTTGGAGAAAAGCTTTTTTCGATAGAGTAATCAGAGAATCGGGAGCGACAGGAGCGGCATTTGTCACGAAAGAGGCTAAAAAGAGACAAACGACCAGCAGCCAGTATCTGTTACAAAATCGGATCATCGAAGTCGTCCTCCTTTTCATCGCGGATTATACTGTTCGAGCTTCTCTGCAGGGATGCGATCAGCGATCCGACCATTTTGGTTAATTCCATCAGTTGGTTACGGGAATATTCCTTAGCGTCATCCGAGAAGACACCCAGCTTGTAGGCGATCTCGGTGAAGACGACACATTCGCGTACGGAACTTTTGGCCATTTTAAGATAATACAGGAACTGGGTCTTATTACGGGAAGAACCCTCTGCCATATTCAAGGCAATACTCTGCGCTGATTTCAGGAAGGAATCCCGCAGAACATTCTTACAGTCGGCAACTTCCAAAATGAAACCTGCTGTCTCCTGATAGAGCCAGGTTATATAGTCTGTTGCTTTGGCATAAATCCTCAAGTCCTCAAACCTGAAAAAGCTCACATTGTTGTCTTGGTCATTCATAACATTAATTTTAATTAAGAGTGGGGACAAAGATAAATTTTTTTTTAAAACAACACCATTTCATATTATTTTTATTTTCACATTGACTATTCTTTGAATTGATGAAGCAAAGAGCGCATTTTTTTGTATTTTTGCGCCCAAAAAAAAAATCTCGGATGGGCAAATTTCAAAAATTTAAGAAGTTTTGGAGCGTTATTGTGAGCGAATGGAAGACCCGCTACCGGTTGGTCTTCTCCAATGAGGAGACCCATGAGCAGAGTTTTGTCATCAAGAAGATTACGATTCAGAAGATGGCTGTTTTCATCATATTAGCTTCCGTTGTGCTCATCCTGCTGACGACGGTCTTCATTGCGCTTACGCCTTTGCGCATGTACATTCCTGGCTACACCACCCAGAAGGATTACAAGTTATACAAGCAGACAGCCGCACGGGTGGACTCGATGAGCCGCATCATCCAGTATAACCAGGAATATATCGAGCATTTGTCCAAGATGTTTGCCGGGGATGTGCCCACGATTGGAGAGATGGACAAGGATGCCCAAACCTCTCCGCAGACCCACAGTGCCGAGCGTGACAAGAAGCGGATAGCCGAGACGGAATCCATTGAAAAGGAGGCAAAACGGATATTGGGGCGCATCCGGAAAGATGACGGTGGCGGAAGCGACAACGTTCCAGGCATCGCTCAGGCCAAGATCACAAACCTGTCCTTATACCCGCCGGCCATCGGATCCGTGGTCCAAGTGTTTGACGCCACGCGCAAACACTATGGGATTGACATCCTTTCCGGGCAGAACAGTGTCGTAGCTTGCATCGCTGACGGGGTGGTTGTTTATTCCGGGTTCACGGCAGATGACGGCTATACCATCATCGTCCAGCATCCGGGCAATCTGGTTTCCATTTACAAGCGTAACGCAGCCCTGATGAAGAAGACGGGAGCGCGTGTCCGTGCTGGTGAAGGCATCGCCAAGCTCGGCAACAGTGGCTCTTCCGAAGGGAAAACCTATCATTTGCATTTCGAATTGTGGTACAACGGCTTTCCCATTAATCCCTTAAATTATTTAACTATTGAATGATATGGAAAAAATCATCCCTATAGAACCCGACAACGTGGTGGGCCTTTACGGCAGCCAGAATGCCAACATAGACCTGTTGTCGCACATTTTCACCAAGCTCAAGATCATTGCCAGAGGCAACGAGATCAAGGTTATGGGAGAGGACCACGAGGTTCTGCTTTTTGAAGAACGGATACAGCTGCTGCAGAAGCACTTGGAGGAGTTTGGCAAGCTTACGGAGACGGATATTCTCAACATCACGGCCTTGGAGGACGACAGCTTTTACCGGCTTGACAGTGGTGACAGCAACGTCATCGTGCATGGGCGGGAGGGCAAACTCATCAAAGCCATCACGCCCAATCAGAAGAAGATGGTGGCAAGTGCCGCCAAGAACGACATGGTCTTTATCATCGGGCCAGCGGGTACTGGCAAGACATACACTGCCGTGGCTTTGGCCGTGCGGGCTTTGAAAAACAAGCAAATCAAGCGCATCATCCTCACCCGTCCTGCGGTGGAGGCGGGCGAAAACCTCGGATTTCTCCCCGGAGATCTCCGCGACAAGCTCGACCCGTATCTGCAACCGCTTTATGACGCACTTTGGGACATGATGCCCATGCAGAAGCTCATGTCGTACATGGAGGACAAGGTGATAGAGATTGCGCCGTTAGCCTTCATGCGCGGACGCACTTTGGACAATGCCTATGTCATCCTTGACGAGGCTCAAAACGCCACCTCGTCGCAGTTGAAGATGTTCCTCACCCGCATGGGGAAAAATGCCAAGTTCTTCATTACCGGCGACATCACCCAGATTGACCTGCCCAAGAACCAGCAGTCGGGGCTGATTCAGGCCGACCGCATATTGAGTTCCATTCCGGGTATTGACTTCATCTACATGGACACTAAGGATGTGGTGCGCCATCATCTGGTGACCAAGATCATCAACCGTTACGAAGCCTACGAGAACCATCTTGCCGAATTGGCCAAAGAGCGAAAGGAGAGCAAGTTTAAAGCGCAGGCTGAAGCCTCAACCGAAACGGATCATGAGTAGGCCTTTCAAGATACGACGACTGTTGGTGCCAGCGGGATGGCTCTTCGGCAACATCGCCCGATTGCGCCGGTGGGCTTACCATAAGGGTTTTATTCCTTCCTATAAGGCGGATATTCCGGTGATTTGCGTCGGCAATATCGCCATCGGGGGTACGGGCAAGACACCGCATGCCTCTTTTATCACACGCTGTCTGAGCCGATTCGCACACGTGGCCATGTTGAGTCGTGGTTACGGGCGGAAATCCAAAGGGTATGTTCTGGCCAACACCACGCCATCAGCGGATCTGAATGCCAATCTGATTGGGGACGAACCGCTTCTGTTGCATCAGCGTTTTCCGGCATTGCCGTTGGCGGTGGCTGAGGACCGTGAGGAGGGTATCTGTCGTCTTATCGATTACGCACCCGACACCGATGTCATCGTGATGGACGATGCCTTCCAGCATCTGTCCGTTACCCCGTCGCTACGCATCATCCTGACCGAATATGCCCGACCTTATTTCCGAGATTATCCCTTGCCTGCGGGACGGTTGCGTGAGTTCCCTGATGCTGTGCGCGATGCCGACTTGGTACTGGTTACCAAGGTGCCGGATGATTCCGCATCCGTTGATCGGGACTTTTGGCGGCAGCAGTTGGGACTTGCCCCGCATCAGCCGCTCTTTTTCACCCGATACACCTATGCGCCACCGGAGCCTGTTACGGAGCAGGCTTGCAAAATCACGCTTACGCCAGACTCCAATATCGTGCTGATTACGGGAATCGCCAATTCTTCACCACTTTACGAATATCTCCGGCAACAATTTCATCGCATACAGCATGTGCGTTTTCCGGATCATTACAATTATTCCGAGAGCGACATTCAACATGTCAGGGAATCCTATTTCACCCATACTGCTGAGCAGCCTGTTCTTTTCACTACGGAGAAAGACTGGATGCGGCTGCAAACAGAGCGTTTGAAAAAAAACGTATCTTTGCTCCCAGTTTTCATCCTTCCTATTGAAGTAGGATTCATTTTTGAAAACGACAGACAAGAATTCATTAACATCCTCGAGCATCATGTCAGAAAATCAGAAGAAAAAAATTGAAGAAACCGTCCAATATTTGAACCAGCGCAAACCCAATGCGCCGAAAATAGCCATCGTTCTGGGCTCCGGCTTGGGAGGCCTTACGAGACAGATTGATGTTTTAGTCGAAATCCCATACACGGACATTCCCAACTTTCCGGTTTCCACCGTCAAGGGACACAAGGGTACCCTCATTTTCGGAAAGCTGAACGGCATTGATGTAGTGGTGCTCAATGGCCGTTTCCACTATTATGAGGGCTATTCGATGGACACGTTGACCTATCCGCAGCAGGTGTTCTGCGGTCTTGGTGTCAAGACCATCATTCTATCGAATGCTGCCGGCGGCATGAACCCGACCTTCGTTGAGGGGGATATCATGATTATCCGCGACCATATCAACTTTTTCGGCACCAATCCGCTCATCGGGCCCAACGATGACTCTCTTGGGGAGCGTTTCCCCAATATGAGCGAGGTGTATTCCCATCGGCTCATCCAGTTGGCGCGGCAGAAGGCCAAAGTGCTTAACATCCATCTGCAGGAGGGTGTTTACTTAGGTGTTTCCGGTCCTTGTTTTGAGACCCCTGCCGAGTATCGGGCCTACCATATTCTGGGTGCCGATGCCGTGGGCATGTCCACGGTGCCGGAAGCCATTGTAGCCCACTACCGTAGAATGGAAATTTTCGCCTTGTCGGTCATCACAGACTTGGGAGTGGTGGGGAAGGTCATGAATGCCTCGCACGAAGAGGTGCTGGCTGCCGCCAACGCCGCCGAGCCGAAAATGGTGCAGCTGATCTGTGCCATGCTGCCGGAAATTTAGTTCGGGAATTTCTTCGGATTAATTGAAAACTCTCAATTTCATCCCGTCGTAGCGGGTCTTGTACATTCGGGCGGGCCATTTGGCCGGACCGGATAGGACGCTGCCATCCAGGATGTTGAATGTGGAGCCGCACAGCGAATCCACCAGCCGCAGACCGTCCGGGGCCACGTATAGCCATGAATTCGGCTCTTCGTAATCGAATGAGCAGGCCCGATCATAGGCCAGGAATGTCCATTCATCGAGACGGTACACGATAATCCCGTTCACACCGCCCGTGAAATACTCGTATCCGCCGTATGTGTTGAGACGATAGTACATCACATCATTGGGATAAATGGTAAAATCCACCGCCACATTGGGGATGGTGGGATGATTGTAAAAATCACATCCCATCAGAGAAAAGATCAGGACCAGTATAAGCAGGCTTTTTTTCATCTTTTAATAAATCCAGGGGAAAATCTTATAACGCTTCAAAGAGGTGAACTCCTCGCCGAAGAATTGGGTGTAGCGGCTGTACACTTCTTTAGAGCGCGGGATGATATTGGCGCACGTCCATAGCAGGAACACGAAGCCGGACATTGACCAGGTGAGGATGGCAAAGCCGAGCCATTCGAGAATTTCACCAAAATAGTTGGCGGAGCTGATGCGGGTGAAGGGCCATCCCATCGGCAGATAGTAATTGTTGTCCATATCATCCTTCCGAAGTCCGCGAATGATACGGTCGGCATAGATGTTCACCACCATGCCGAAGAGGAATATCAGCGTGCCAATGATGAATTGTGGCGACCAGAACCAGGAAATCGGGTAGGCGTCAACGGCGGAGAAATAGAAGAGCCAGCCGCCCTGCATGATGGCGTTGAACGTGTTGAACACGAAACCAATGATGATGATGGAGATGGGCATCTTGCTTTGGCCTTTCATCAGCAGAGGGAAAATAAACGATCGTTGGAAATAATGGAACTCAAAGAAGATGAACATCAACCAGGTGACGATATTGAAAGGCCGGATGTTGTAATACAGCGAGATGAAATAGAGCACCAGCATCGTGAAAAACACGGGGGATTCCATGATAAACCATCCGAGATTGCTCCTTACGGAAACGCCCCACCGGCTGTTGAATGTCATGCCGTACGCAGCCGTTTTGAACTGGAGGACCACAAAGACGACCACGCCCAAGATGGACATTACAATGAGCAGATAGTGGTAAAATTGCGCAAAAAATTCCATACAATAATATATTTGTTAAGATTAAACAAATTTTTCTCCGTCGAAAATCTTCTTACGTTTGAAATAGTGCAGAAAAACGATAGATTTCTGATATGTGTCGGAGTAGGCCAGTTTGGGCATTGTGTTGCGTTTGGCTTTGCAGTAGTTATAGTTCTTGTAAAATGCCGCCATCGCTTTGAAGACGGCGGTGAAATCCTTGAAATGGCCTTGCAGCAGGAAGGATCCGGCCGCCATGATGTCGAGGAAGAATCGGGCCACGAAGGTGGGGGCGAGGCGTTCGTCGGGCAGGTTTTTCAGGAGGAGGAACAGGTTGTTTCGGAAGTTGAGAAACGTCTTATAGGAGTTGTGTTTCGGCAGGGTGCCGCCGCCGATGTGGTAAACCACGGACTGCGGGCAGCATTTTATCTTATAGCCGGCGTTCTTGATGCGCCAGCAGAAATCAATCTCCTCCATGTGTGCGAAGAAGTCGTCGTCGAGGCCACCCATGACGCGATAGACATCGCTGCGGACAAACAGTGCGGCGCCCGTGGCCCAGAAGATGTCGATGTCGGAATCGTACTGTCCGTGATCCTTTTCCACATCTCCGAACACACGCCCCCGGCAGAAGGGGTATCCGTACTTGTCAACAAATCCGCCGGCGGCGCCGGCATATTCGAAGGAATCCCGTTGGTTGAAGGAACGCAACTTGGGCTGCACAGCAGCAATCTTGTCGTTGGCGTCCATCATTTCGATGATGGGCTCCACCCAGTGCTCGGTCACTTCTATGTCGGAATTGAGCAGGCAGTAGTACTGGGCTTCCACTTGCTGCAAGGCCACGTTGTATCCGCGGGCGAAGCCCTCGTTGCGTCCGTTCTCGATGATGCGGACCGAAGGATACTGCTCTCGGAGGAACGACACGGAGTTGTCGGTGGAGGCATTGTCGGCCACCACAAGTTCGGCATAATCCGGCATATAGCGCAGCAGAGTGGGCAGGAAACGTTCCAGATAGCGTTCCCCGTTCCAGTTCAAGATCACGATGGCGAGTTTGGTCATAGGCGCACTTGTTCAAAAGAGTGCAAAGATACAAAAATTTTGAGTTAAGAAAGGAAAGATTTGGGAAATCGGACTCGACGGTTGGCAATTTGCCTTTAGACATAGGCTTTAACTTCCCAGTTCAACGATTAAACACATCAACAATCCAACACTTCCACGGCCATCCCAAATACCCATTTGCAAACCTCTAAAAGCCTCTGAAAAATAATTGCAGGCGAGAATTCCATCATATTAAAAAAAATGCTACCTTTGCCGCCCGAAAGAAGAAAAGTAAAAAGTATTAAAAATTAGACGTTTATTATGTATTTGACAACTGAAGTTAAGAAAGAAATTTTCGAACAGTACGGTAAAAACGCTACGGACACTGGTTCTCCGGAAGCACAAGTTGCCCTGTTCACCCACCGCATCAAGCACCTCACCGAGCATGTGAAGGCCAATGGCGGCGACAAAGTCACCAAGCGTGCGCTGATCAACCTCGTCGGTAAGAGAAAGAAAATGCTCGAATACCTCAAACAGCAGGATATTGAGCGCTACAGAGCTTTGATCAAGAAGTTAGGTCTCAGAAAATAAGTTTTGGGAAAATGTTTTAAAAAAGGGCAATTTCTTACAATTGCCTTTTTTTTAATTATGGCACATGTTGAAGATGTGCTGATTTGTTTATTATTTAATTTGAAATTATTATGTTAGGAATAAATACAAGTTTTACATTACCCGATGGTCGTGAAGTGACCATCGAAACGGGCAAGTTGGCCAAGCAGGCCGACGGTTCTGCCGTTGTGAGAATGGGCAACACCATGATATTGGCCACCGTGTGCTGCAAGAAGGAGGCTGTAGAAGGCACCGACTTCATGCCGTTGCAGGTGGAATATCAGGAGAAATACGGCGCTTTGGGCCGCATCCCTGGGGGCTTCTTCAGACGTGAGGCTCGTCCTTCCGAGTACGAGATCCTGATCGCCCGCCTCGTGGACCGCGCCATCCGCCCGCTGTTCCCCAAGGACTTCCACGCCGAGACACAAGTCATCGTGACGCTGATTTCCGGCGACAAAAACCAACTGCCCGACTGTCTGGCCTGTTTAGCAGCCTCTTCGGCCATCGCCGTTTCCAACATTCCCTTCGAATGCCCCATTTCTGAAGTCCGCGTGGGCCGTGTGAACGGCGAGTTCATCGTCAACCCGACCGTGGAGCAGATGGAGAATTCCGACATCGACATGATTGTGGCCGCTTCCATGGACAACATCATGATGGTGGAAGGCGAAATGAAGGAGATTTCCGAGGACGACATGGTTGCCGCCCTCAACTTCGCCAAGGACAACATCAAGGTTCAGTGCCAGGCTCAGTTGGATCTGGCCGCCAAGGTGCCCACCGCCAACCCGAAACGCGAATACTGTCATGAGACCAACGACGAGGAGATCCGCGAGCGTATCCAAAAGGAAACCTACGACAAAGTGTATGCCGTAGCCAAGTCCTTCATGGGCAAGCAGGATCGCAACGAGGCTTTCGACCAGATTCTGGCCGACTTCATGGAGACGATTCCTGAAGAGGAGCGTGCCGAGAAAGAGGTGATGGTGAAACGTTACTACAGTGATGTGCAATATCACGCCATGCGTAACATGATTCTGGATGAGCGCATCCGTTTGGACGGCCGCGACTTGGAGACCATCCGTCCCATCTGGATTGAGACCGACTATCTGCCCGCCGCTCATGGTTCTGCCATCTTCACCCGTGGTGAAACGCAGGCATTGGCCAGCTGTACCCTCGGTACCAAGTTGGACGAGCAGACCATTGACGGTGCGGTGATTGAAGGTTCCAGCCGTTTCATGTTGCACTACAACTTCCCGCCCTATAGCGTGGGTGAAGTGAAGCGTATCGGCAGCACAGGCCGTCGTGAGATTGGTCATGGTAACTTGGCCAAGCGTGCCGTTGCTCCCATGATCCCGTTCGACGATCCCACATTCCCCTATACGGTCCGCATCGTGTCTGACATCCTCGAATCAAACGGCAGTTCTTCCATGGCCACCGTTTGCGCCAGCACCCTCGCCCTGCTTGACTGCGGTGTGAAGCTCAAAAAGCCGGTGTCTGGTATCGCTATGGGTCTGATCACCGACGAGAAATCCGACAAATACGCCATCTTGTCCGACATCCTTGGTGATGAGGACCACCTTGGCGACATGGACTTCAAGGTCTGTGGTACGGAAGACGGTATCACAGCTTGCCAAATGGACATCAAGATTCACGGTCTTTCCGCCGAAGTGATGGCTGAGGCCCTCGCACAGGCGCACCGCGGACGTATGTTCATCCTCGGAAAAATCAAGGAAGCCATGCCGGCTCCTCGTGAGGACTACAAACCCTTCGTCCCGCGCATCATCCAAATGCAAATCCCGCGCGAGTTCATCGGTGCCGTCATCGGACCGGGAGGCAAGATTATTCAAGAGATGCAGCGTGAAACCAACACTGTCATTAATATTGAGGAGGTGGGTGAGTTCGGTGTCATCGACATTGCCGCCCCGAATCTGGACAACATCAACGCCGCCATGGATCGCATCAAACTCATCTGTACCAAACCGGAAGTGGGTGAGATTTACGAAGGTACGGTCAAGACCATCACCGCCTTTGGCGCTTTCGTCGAGTTCCTGCCCGGCACCGACGGTCTGTTGCATGTGACGGAGATTGCCTACCGCCGCATTGACAATGTGGAGGATGTGCTGAAGGTGGGTGACAAGATCAAAGTCAAACTCATTGAGATTGATGAGAAGACTGGCAAGTTCAGACTTTCGCACAAGGTTCTCCTTCCGAAGCCGGAAGGTTATACGGATCCTGAATCCAAGCCGAGAGGTGGAAACCGCGGCGGTCGTGGTGACCGTGTCCCGCGCGGCAATGGTGAGGCTCCTCGCCGTAGCAACGACCGCGGCGAACGCGGTCCGCGTCCGAACCACCGCAACGACCGTGGCCCTCGCAACAACGACCATGCTCCGCACACCCGTCCGGAAAAAGAGGCTCCCAAGCAGAACGACCTGCCAGATTTTCCCGAACTTGACTAATCAACCATTCTTATAAAAGCCAAAAAGCAGGGCTCATCGCCCTGCTTTTTTTATGTGTTATAGAATGAAAGGGTAAGCGTCTTATGATTTCAGGAATTCGTCGATGGATTGGGCGGCCCGCTTGCCCGCGCCCATGGCCAGGATGACTGTGGCCGCCCCGGTGACGATGTCGCCGCCGGCAAAGATGCCTTTCCGAGAGGTGCGTCCGTCGTCATCGGCGGTGACACAACCATGGCGGTTGATGTCGAGACCATCGGTGGTGGAGGCTATCAGCGGGTTCGGGGACGTTCCCACCGCGATGATCACCATATCCACATCAAGGGTGAACTCCGAGTCTGGAATGGGCACTGGACGACGACGACCTGACGCATCCGGCTCACCAAGCTCCATGCGTGCGCACACCATTCCATTGACCCATCCCTGCTCGTTACCAAGAATCTTCACTGGATTGCAAAGCAGGTGGAAGACCACGCCTTCCTCTTTGGCATGATGCACCTCTTCGGCACGGGCGGGCAGCTCAGCTTCCGAGCGGCGATATACCACGTACACGTCCGCACCGAGTCGGATAGCGGTACGGGCGGCGTCCATCGCCACGTTGCCTCCGCCAACCACCGCCACGCGCTTGCCGACGAAATTGGGTGTTTCATGCTCCTTTTTATAGGCGAATAGCAGATTGTTGCGCGTCAGGAACTCGTTGGCCGACACCACGCCGCACAGGTTTTCGCCAGGTATGTTCATGAAATTGGGGAATCCGGCGCCTGTGCCCAGGTAAACGGCATCAAAGCCCCACTTGTTCAATAAATCATCCACGGATACCGTACGTCCAATCACCACGTTGCTTTCAAAGCGCACGCCTAATTTTTTGATGTTCTCTACCTCATGGTGCACCACGGTGTTCTTAGGCAGACGGAACGAGGGAATGCCATAGACCAGCACACCGCCAAATTCGTGCAGGGCCTCGAAAATGGTCACATTGTAGCCCTTGATACGCAGCTCCTTGGCGCAGGTGAGCCCCGAAGGACCGCTGCCGATTACTGCCACCTTGTACCCGTTTTCATCCGAGTTTTTCGACAAGGTGAAATTGTTCTGTCGCGACCAGTCACCGACAAAGCGTTCCAGTTTTCCGATGGCGATAGGTTCGCCTTTGCGTCCCAGCACGCATTTGCCTTCGCACTGAGTCTCTTGTGGGCACACGCGGCCGCACACGGCGGGCAGAGCTGAGTCTTCATTGATGATGCGGGCGGCTTCGGCGAAATGGCCTTCCGCCACCTGCTGGATAAACGCGGGTATGTTGATTTGCACGGGGCATCCTGACACACATTGCGGCTTCTTGCAATTCAAGCAGCGGCGGGCTTCGGCCATGGCCTCTTCCTCATTATAGCCCAGACACACCTCATCGAAATTATGCCGGCGGATCTCGGCGGGCTGCTCGCGCACAGGCACACGGCGTGCCGTCGGGATGGAGAGTGGGGTCTGCTCCACAGCGGCATCCAT
Source organism: Bacteroidales bacterium (assembly GCA_024682995.1). Lineage (GTDB taxonomy): Bacteria > Bacteroidota > Bacteroidia > Bacteroidales > WCHB1-69 > F23-D06. Next base: position 25,413 of record JAIKYR010000129.1, read on the forward strand.
ACACTCGCAGTGGTGCTCTGACTCCTTTCTGCCGTCAATATGGTCGTACATGGCCTGACGGCGCATACATTCGTCAAAATCAATCAGGGAAGCATTGAATTCGGGGCCGTCCACGCAGGTGAAGCGGGTCTGCCCGCCGACTGTCACGCGGCATGCGCCGCACATGCCCGTGCCGTCCACCATCAAGGCGTTCAGGCTCACGATGCATGGGATATTGAGCTGTGCCGCTTTCAATGCCACGAATTTCATCATAATCATCGGGCCGATGGCTGTAATCTCATCATAGCGTTTACCCTCTTTTTCCACCAAACGTGACAAGACATCTGTCACGGTGCCTTTCTCGCCTATGGAACCGTCGTCGGTGGCGATGTAGAGATTGTCGGAAACGGGTTTCAGTTTTTCAATGTAAAACAGCAATGATTTGGTGCGGGCACCGATAATTACATCACAGTCAAGGCCGTGTGCGTACATCCATTTCACCAGTGGGTAGATGGGTGCGATGCCTACGCCGCCAGCGATGAAGCAGTAGCGTGTGCGTCGCAGCTCGCCGATGGGCCGATGGATAAAGGCGGAAGGCCGCCCCAAGGGACCGACAATGTCGTGGTAGGATTCGCCCACCTGGAAATTCAACATCTTGCGGGTGGAATAGCCAATTGTCTTCACCACTAAGGTGATGGTGCCGTCAAAAAGGTCCGTATCGCTGATGGTCAGTGGGATGCGTTCGGCTTTCTCATCCGCCTTCACGATAACAAACTGGCCTGGCAGTGCCGCCTGTGCAATCTTAGGGGCTTCCACTTCCAGCAGATAGGTGTCTTGTCCGAGTTCTTCCTTCTTAATGATTTTATACATAGTCGGTCGTTGTATTTTGGGTTTGTTTCTAGTCAAAAAATAACCGCCACGAGGGCGGTCTTTTACTTATGCCTGCAATGAGGTCACGATGGCATCCGCCAGCTTCTCCAAATCCGCCAACTGATTCGCTTTCAGTGATGATTTCATCGTCACGACGGGTTCCAACAGCGTATTGGATTTCATCTCCGCCATAATCTTGCGGATGACATTGGCGGCTTGCGGGGCCCACGTACCGTTTTCCACCAGGGCGAATGTTCTGCCCTGCAGGGCATGGGCCTGCAAGTCCAGCAGGAAGGTCTCCATGGGTGGGAAGAGGCCGTTGTTGTAGGTGGGTGCGGCCAGCACAATGTGGCTGTAGCGGAATGCTTCTGCCACCAAGTCCGACACGTGTGTCACGGAGACATCGTACATCTTGATGTCGCGTACCCCCTCTTTCGCCAGATAACCTGCCAAAATGGTGGCGGCATTTTCCGTGTGGCCATACGGGGAGCCATAAACAATCACAACTCCCTTCTGTTCGGGTTCGTAACGGCTCCACAAGTCATGTTTATGGATAAAATACGCCAGATTCTCGCGCCAGATCGGCCCATGCAGCGGACATATCATCTGAATATCCAGCGCAGCCGCCTTTTTCAGCAGATTCTGCACTTGGATGCCATATTTTCCTACAATATTCGTATAATAGCGGCGGGCATCGTCCAGCCAATCGTGGTCAAAGTCAACCTCATCGGCGTACAGGTTCCCGCTCAATGCGCCGAATGTGCCAAAGGCGTCGGCGGAAAACAGAATCTTGGCTGTAGTATCATACGAAACCAGAACCTCGGGCCAGTGGACCATCGGAGCCGATACGAACTGGAGCGTATGGTCGTTCACCGTGAGCGTATCGCCATCCTTCACAATCTGCAGTTGGCCCGACAGGTCCATGTCAAAGAACTGTCCGATGAACTTCGCCGCCTGTTGGCTGCACACCACCTTCACCTCAGGATAGCGGAGCAAGACTTCCTTCATCATGGCCAGATGATCGGGCTCCACATGATGGATAACCAGATAGTCCAATTTCTGCCCGTTCAGGGTTGCATCCAGATTTTCAAGGAATTGTTCGCCGATGGAGCTGTCGGCGGTATCCAACAGCGCGGTCTGTTCACCAGTGTAGAGATAGGAGTTGTAAGAAACGCCTCTCGGCACGGGCATGACATTTTCAAAAAGGGCCAGTCGGCGGTCGGAGGCTCCGATATACCAAAGATTCGGTATTATTTCACGAGCTGTATTCATGTTTTACTATTATATATTATTGTAAAAAAAATGTCATTTCGTTTTTTCTTGTTTTCCAAGCTCTTCGTTTTCCTTTTTCAGCACGATTACCTCCACGATGGCATATAGAAAATAGATAATTAGGAATGCAATGGCAAAACGCCAGGCATCCTTTTTATTTAAAACCATATACAGTACCAAAAACAGGAGGCAGGAGAGAAGTTTCACCACGCGGGAGAGCATATAGTTGGATACAAACTGCTTGCCCGCTTTCCCGCTGCTGTCGCGCAACACGATATAAAGGGAGAATAGGGTGATAATCAGGAAGAAGAGTACGATGAAAGGCAGTGCTGGCGATGCGTAGGTAGGGCACAGCCATTGGAACAGAACGGTCAAGGCGGCCACCACCACCGAGAACACCAGGATGCGGAACGAGAATTTCTTAATGGGTATCTTCTGGCTCATGTTCACTCTTTTTTGCAGGGGTTACACCTTTGATCATCAGGTAGATAGCTATTGCAACCGAGCCTAAGGAACCAATCAGGGTAAGCAAGGGCAGCGTTCCCAGCATCTTATCCAACTTCACACCACCGAAAACACCTATCAGCACAATCACACCCATTTCGATGGCGAGATTGGAGTAATAGGCATACTTTGCCAGGGGAGAATCCTTCTTGATGGGCGGTTGCGGCATTGGTGTTATTTCCTTTCAGGCTGGGGCGCGACGGGAGTCTTCGAGGTCTGCATCTTGCAGTTGCCAGAGAACTCGGCACCCGGCTCGATGGCGATTTTTCCCACCACAATGTTGCCCAGCAGTTTGGCGGACGACTTTAGTGTCATGAGGTCGCTCACATTCAGGGTCTCGGCTTTTACCGTACCCTCAATCTCTACGCTGTTGCAAGTGATGTTGCCCTCCACCAGACCACTGCGTCCGATGATAATTTTGGACTTGGACGTCACATTACCCTTCACATGTCCGTCGATGCGGCAGTCGCTGTTGGTAACGACGCTGCCCTCTACCTGCGTTCCTTGTGCAATCATGTTGACCGCACCTAAATCTCTGATTTCGTTGTCTTTCATACTATCTTTTTTTCTGTTCGTAACAATTGTTATTTCTATTTTTACTGTTGTTTCAGATAATTCTCTTTGAAAAAGTCGTTATATAGGGCTCTTCCCTCCTTGTTGTTGTAGAAGGTCGTGTAGTTGGTGGCCGACATGGCGTACACCTCGATGTTGCCATTGGCGATGTCGGGGGCAAATTTCTCGTGTTTCACCAGAATATTATAGTAGTCCATCGCCGCCATCTTGTTGTTAAATTTGGCCACTGTGACCATCTGCTGGGTGTTGTTGATATAGAAACTGCTGAGGTTGAACCGCTGCAAACTGAAGTGTGTTTTATTGAAGTTTGTCAGATTGAGTTTCACATCTTGCACGGGCAGGTTGGCGGTTTTCACCAGCAGCACCACATAGTGCATTTCGTCATCTTTGATCACGAAAAGATTCGTCAGGTTGCTTTGTGGGGTTTCCACGACAGGAGCTTCCGAGGTCTGGGTGGTGTCTGTCACTGTCGGGAGGGTGGTGGCCAGCTTCTGGGCATCAAAGGTGGAGAGGTAAATGCGTGCCAGCTCGGCCACATCATACTGGCTGTAGCGGCTTATCACGTTCTTAAGCCCCACGATGAGTGTGTCCTCGTTATAGACCTGACCGGCAGCCACTGCACGCAGGTAGGCGAACTTCGACTTCAGCTCCTCGTCCTGGCATTGGGACATGGCCACGTCAGACTTCTGTACCACACTGCTCCACTGACGGTTCTGGTAGTCACCATACACTTCCGCATATTTTTCTTCAACAATCTTCTCCTGATTGGCCAGCTTCTTGTAATAGTCGGGATCCTGAACCAGCTTGGCGTAGTCCGTATCCGGATATTTGGTCAGCAGAATCTGCTTGTAATGTTCGTATTTCGGGTCATTTTGTTTTAAGTAGATGGAATAAAGCAGGAAGGTACAGGGCAGTGCGTATTCCGATTCGGGGAAACGTTTCAGAAGGGATTCGAACGAGGCGCAGGTGCGCGGAATGTCGTTCAGGAGGTCCTGATAGATGAAGCCCACCTCATAGAGGTCACGGGCGATGATGGCGTTGGAGGTGTCAATTGCTCCTGGAGTGAGCGGCAGGTCTTGCAGGTAGTATTCCTCTTTCTTGGGGTCGGTTTCCCGCTTCTTGATGGGATTGCCATCCTCGTCATACTCTACCGAATCTTTGGCGAGGTTCGGGTCGTTCATCACAGCCATATCCTCGAAGGAGATCTGTACCTTATTGCTGACAAACCAGTTGTCTTCCAATTTGCGGTTGCCCCAACGCCGGTAGAAATCCTGTTGGCCGGCGGTCACCAGCGACTGGTTATAGAAATACCACTTGCCGTTAGAGGAGGTAGTGTTGATGTTCGTATAGGAGGAGGCGTTCTGCAGTGCCAGCATCCGTTCAGCCTCTTCAGCGGCGGCTTTCCGCTCCGCCTCGGTATAGTCGGCGATCATCTTGCGTACCCACGCTTTGCGTTGTCCTTCCGGCATCTTGGCGATGCGCTGCAAGCTGTCCTGCAGGTCGATTTCATCCAGTTTGTCCACCAGATCCTTCAGCACATTGGCCCGTTTCAGGATGTTGTCGTAATCGGGATAATTCTTGGGAATGCTCATGGCCGCCGTGTCATAGTAGGCTTGTGCCATGCGGTATTCATCCTGGCTGAAGAACAGGTCGGCGAGCGTGAGGCTGGAGAACGTCTTCTGATAATAGTTGTTCGTGGAGGAAGAGACCGACTTCTTCAGGTAGCTGACACGCAGGGAGTCGTCCCCATCAACGCGGGAGATTTCCGAGCAGGCGTAGTAGATTTGGTCTTTGAAATCCTCGTTCTTGTGTTCGCCGAGCATCTTCTTGAATTGTTTCATGATGGCATTCCGGGACGATTCGCTGCCGTCGTAGTTGGAGGCCAGATGCATCTGGGCGCTGAATATCTGCTCATAGACGGATGACTTTTTTATGACCTTCATGAAGTTCTTCTGAGCTTCGGTCTGCTGTCCCATCTCCTCATACAACTGTCCCAGAATCAGGTACAGACGGGTTTTGAAATCGCGTTTCGGGTGGGCGTCAATGGTGTTCTGGATAAAGTCGATGGCCTCCTGCTTGTCGCCGTCGGGGGCGGTGAGGTGGTACTCGGCCTTTGCCGCGTTGAACCACACGTTGAACTTCTTGTTTTTCTTGTTGGTGGCCAGATAGTGCAGGTTCTCGAGCTGTTCGTCGGCACTGGAGAAATAGCCTTGGCGCATGGCGGTGCGGGCCAGCATGACGGCGGCCTCATTGTACGTGTTCGACTTGGGGTAATTGTGCATGATGTAGTTGAACACGCGCTGCGCCTGTGTGTAGTCCTGCTTGTAGAAGTAGGCCTTACCCATGATGAGGTAGGCGTCATCGATGCTTTTCACGTACTCCTTGCCCCGGATTAGCATCGAATGCTTGTAGATGGACTTCGAAGCCTTCTCAATGGTCCTGTCCAAGTAGGGTAGTGCCGAGCCGAGGTCTGATTTGCTGGGGTAGTTATAGACGGGCAGGCGCGTCGTGTAGTTGTCCTTGCCCACCTTGGCGAGTTCCGCCTCTGCGCTCTTCATGGCCTGTTGGCCGTTCCAAAGCACATTGTACTTGTTGGTTACATTATGGTAGGCCCTGTTGGGGAACGTGTTTTTGGATGTGGAACAGCCCGTCAGCCCGACTAGCAAGGTTGCCAGCAGGCCCATCAACATAAGATTAAGAAGGTTATTTTTCTGTTTCAATCTTGTAGAATCTAATAATAAAGACAGAATAACGTTCCGACTGGGATTTTATTTTTCCCGCTGCTTGAAATATTCTTCCAGCAGACGTTGGACATATTTACCGAACACATCGAATTCGATATTGACGACAGTTCCGGGTTTGAAGTTGTGGAAATTGGTCACCTTGTGCGTGTAGGGGATAATGGCCACGGAGAACATACCCCGTTCGGAGTCCACCACCGTCAGGCTCACTCCGTTGACGGAGATGGAGCCTTTGGGTACGGTGAAGTTGTTCTTTTCGGGGTCATACGAGAAATAGTAGCGCCAGCTGCCGTTCTCATCCACCACCTTCTCGCATACGGCGGTCTGATCGACATGACCTTGGACGATGTGGCCGTCGAAGCGGCCGTCCATGCGCATGCTGCGTTCCAGGTTCACCTCATCGCCCACTTTCCATGTGCCGAGGTTGGTTTTCAGCATGGTTTCCTCCATGGCAGTCACCACGTACTGCTTCTTTTCTTTGTCCAGCTTCACGATGGTCAGGCAGCATCCGTCATGGGCCATACTCTGGTCAATGGATAGTTCGTCGGCGAAATCCACCTCCAACGTAAAGTCAAAATTCGTCCTATCCTGTTTTATATCAACGATTTTGCCTGTTTTTTCAATAATACCCGTAAACATTATTTACCTAATTTAAAAAACGTGCAAAGATACAAAAAATCAGGGAATAATGAATAGTTTAGAGTTGATAGTTTGGAGTAATGTGCCAAAAGCCGCCGGACAGCAGTCAATTATTGGTTCTTGTATTTCACCACTTCATCGGAGAAGAACTCTATCTGTACCCCGGCAGCCTTGAACATCTCCTCTGATTCGGCGCCGGCGTGGTATTTGTTGGCGCACACCACCCGCTTGATGCCGCAGTTGATGATGAGCATAGCGCACACGCGGCAGGGGGTCATACGGCAGTAGAGGGTGGCTCCATCCAGCGAGATGCCTAACTTGGCGGCCTGGCAGATGGCGTTCTGTTCGGCATGGACAGTGCGTACGCAGTGCTGGGTCACGGTGCCGTCCTCATGGACTGTCTGCTTGAGCTGGTGGCCCACCTCGTCGCAATGGGGCAGCCCCTTGGGTGAGCCCACATAGCCGGTGACGAGGATCTGGCGGTCGCGCACCACTACGCAGCCGCTGCGCCCGCGGTCGCACGTGGCCCGCTTGCTAACCGTATCGGCAATCTCCATGAAATATTCATCCCATGAGGGACGTATGTGTTTGGTTTCTTCCATCATTTCTGTTTTTTATTTAAAATGCAAAAATACAAAAAATAGTGAATTTTCCGTGTTACGGCAAATCTATACTTAAACAATAGTATTGTGTAATGGTTTCATAAATAAACTTTTGTCAGACAAAGATTCTTTTTTAGCATAGTCTATAGTTGAGTTTATGTTTTTTGTATTTTTGCCGCCGTTAAGTGGTGAGGGGTTTTATATTTTAAAATCCTGAGAGGGAAACAGGTGCGAATCCTGTACAGTACCCGCTGCTGTAAGTTCCGCGAATGGGAACGGCAAGATGTCACTGTCGAAAGATGGGAAGACGCTGTTCTTGGAACGAGTCAGAAGACCTGCCGCTTATACGTTGTTGTCGCTTCGGGAGGTAGGCGGATACAAAGAGAGCTCTCTTTCGTGCTCTTCATCCCATATTAACCGAAGCATTTTGTTGAACCTGAATGCCGAGGATTATGCATTGGTGGTTTTTATTGGAAAACAAGAATTCGCATCCGGAATGCTCTTTCGGCAGTTTTTTCATGCACATTTTTCAATAATTCACTAAATAAAAACACTATGAGAAATTTTCTAACTATTTTGGGGTTGTTCTGTATGATAAACCTGACCTTTGCCCAGCAGACAGTTATTCGTAACGGGCATGATGTTCAAACATGCTCACCGCGCACCGTCAGTCACCACAATGTCCTGGCTCCCGCACCCACCGTTGACGCCTCCATCTCCGCCAATGATATCACATGTTGGGTGGGGACGGGGAACACGGAAGTGATTTTCGTTGGCAACTGGTGCAGCCCGGATGTGGCGTTGGCCTGGGGTGTGCGCTTCCAGGGTGACAGTATCACGGTGAAGTCGGTGATGGACACCATCCTGGCTTATGATAACCGCTTTGGCTATTCCGGCATGTACAGCACCATTGATGAGGTTACCTATCAGGACGGAACCTACAACCTCACCATGTCGCAACCCACTACAGGGTATATCATGTATAATGTCAACGGGACACTTGCCGATTGGGGATTTACCCTCATGTATGTGCATCAAGGCGACCTCATCAAGGTGGGGAACACCGAATGTGCGATCTCTACGGGTGACCCGAACGACTGGACTACTTGGGGTTACGCATGGGAAACCATTATCACCCCTGTGGCCCCCATTGCGCTTCCCGCACCTCCTGATGCCACCATCAGTTTCAATGAGATTCTCTACTGGGTGGGCGAAGGCTCGAATGAGGCTGTAATGGCCGTCAACTGGGCCGATACCGCCTTGGCTTGGGGCTACCGCTGGAACGGCACGGCCACCGTGGCCGACATGATGGCCGGCATCGCCGCCGCCGACCCACGCTTCAGCTATACAGTCAGCGGCTTTCTTGATGATATCAACTATCTTGATTCCGCCGCCGGCATGACAACCCCGTTAGGCATCACCCCTGGCAACTTCTGGGAAAGCTACAACAACGGCTTCATGGACATGGGCCTGACGCAGACCCTCAACAACGGCGATTTCGAGAAGTGGGCTGACCCTGCCGCCGGTATCATCATCGATAGCACCTACGATGCCACTTACGACTACTGGTGGTACACCCGCGTCTATCCGATGACCATCACCCCCGTCACCGTACCCGACACCACCCATTCGGGCATCAGCAGCCGCGAAACAGCACGTGTCGTCGCTTATCCGAGCCCCTGCACCGGCACGCTTCATGTTGTTGGTGAAAACGCTAACCGTGTGGAACTCTATGGCGTGGATGGCAGACTGTTGGAAGTGGTTGACAACCATGGGAACCGGATTACCATCAACATGCATAATTATCCTGCCGGACTATATTTGCTGAAAGCAGGAAACAGCATTCAGAAAATCTTGAAAAAATAAACCTTCTTTACATGTTAAACAGCCGTTTTTGGAATGAGTGACGGCTGGATAAAGAACGGCCCTGCGAATGCGGGGCCGTTTCGGCTTTCGGAGATGCCCATTATTGCTAATAGAAAAATATCCGTCTGTAGAAGTTATCTTTTTTGTATCTTTGCCCACTTGTTTTTATTGCCGTGCAGAAACCGCTTGCCGAAATATTACGTCCCCGGACACTGGAAAGCTACATCGGGCAGGAACACCTGATGGGGCCGGGTGCCGTGTTGCGCACAGCCATTGAGAACGACAACATCCAGTCCATGATTTTCTGGGGCCCGCCAGGCGTGGGCAAGACCACGCTGGCCCTCCTCATCGCCGAGCTTACAGGATCAGAGTTCCACATGCTCAGTGCCATCAGCAGCGGGGTGAAGGACATTCGCGAAGTGATTGACAAGGCCCGGAAATCCGAACACCGGAGTTTGCTCTTTATTGATGAAATCCACCGTTTTTCCAAGGCGCAGCAGGATTCCCTGTTAGGGGCTGTGGAGCAGGGGGTGGTCACCCTCATCGGTGCCACCACGGAGAACCCCTCCTTCGAGGTCATATCCCCTCTTCTGTCACGCTGCCAGGTGTATGTGCTCAAGCCCTTGTCGGTGGACAACCTCACCACCATCCTCCGCACAGCGATACAGTTTTTGGAAGAGCATCTCCAGTGCAAGATCCAGTTAGAGGACACCGAGGCTCTTTTGCGCATCTCGGGCGGTGACGCGCGCAAGCTCATCAACGCCGTGGAGCTGGTCACCTGGATGACCAAGCCTGTGGACGGCGTCATCACCATCACGCGGGAGCAGGTCATACACGTTATCCAGCAGAATTTGGCATTGTATGACAAAAAAGGCGAGCAGCATTACGACATCATCTCGGCATTCATCAAGTCGATGCGGGGCAGCGACCCCAACGCGGCGGTCTATTGGATGGCTCGCATGTTAGTGGCCGGCGAGGATCCGCTCTTCATCGCCCGCCGCATGGTGATCTTGGCCTCGGAGGACATCGGCAACGCCAACCCCAACGCCCTCCTGTTGGCCAACAACTGCTTCCAGGCGGTGAATGTCATCGGCATGCCCGAGGCGCGGATCCCGCTGACGCAGACAGCCGTCTATTTGGCCTCCTCGCCCAAGAGCAACGCTGCCATCATCGCCATTGACAATGCCTACGCCCTCATCAAGCAGACCGGCGACCTGCCCGTGCCGCTGCACATCCGCAACGCGCCCACCAACCTGATGAAGGAGTTGGGCTACCATAAGGGCTACCAGTACGCCCATGATTTCGAGAACAACTTTGTGAACCAGGAGTTTCTGCCGGAGCCCATTCGTGGGACGAAACTGTACGATCCGCAGAACAACCCGCGCGAAAACGAGCTGCGCAAATACCTGCGCAACTGCTGGAAGGAGAAGTACAATTATTGATTTTCTGGGGAATTGGGAATCGTTAAGGAGTTAAGCAACTAAGGAGTTAAAGGGGAATTGGCCGTTGGCTATTAGCTATTGACTTTTTCTCTAAACTCTAAACTTTAAACTTTAAACTCTCAACTCTCAACTTTACTTGACCACTATCCGTTGCCATAGCTATACAGTTTACTGACTACTGAACGAACCAGCCGTTGGCCTGCATGGGTGCGTAGGCAGATGTGTGGGGAGTAACTGTAGTGTTACGCAAGCACGAGGAGACAAGCAATCTAGCAAAAGTAAAAAAATAAATCAAAGAAGTTGTATTATATTACAATTTTATTATTTTTGCACCGATGAAAAAGATAATAGCATACAAGAACCATTATAAGGAATTTATATCTAAACTATCTGATAATGAGCGTGCTAAAATCAGGAGAGCTTTGCTGCTTTTTGAGACAGAAGATAAAATACCGCAACATTACATCCATTATATTCGCGATGGATTGTATGAATTTCGCGTAAATTATGGGAACAAAGAATTCAGGATATTTTTTATCTATGACGGAGAGCAGATTGTGGTGTTGTTTAACTGTTTTACGAAAAAATCACAGAAAGTACCTAAAAGGGAAATAGAAAAAGCAATAAAATTAAAGGATGAGTATAAAAATGAAAAAAAACGAGGAAATATATGACGTTAGTGCCGAATTGGAGCGTGAATTCGGTCCCAAAGGTTCTGAAACCAGAAAGCAGGCTGAAGATAAAGCCTGGGAGGAATACAACGCACAAATTCTGCTTGATGCCAGAAAAAACGCTGGATTGACCCAACAGGAACTTGCTGAAAGGATTGGAACGGACAAAGGTTATGTTTCCCGTGTGGAAAGAGGATTAATTATCCCATCAGTTTCAACTCTTTATCGTATTGCCGCTGCTATGGGTTTGACGGTAGAATTGCGACCAGCGTGACACGTCCTTTTTACGGCAATTTTTCGTGGTGTAAAATCAGGACATTGTCCGATGACAGTTAAATTGTATAAAACAACTGGCAACATGTTTATCGTAAGCCATTAATTATACGATTGATGATAGAATTATTACAAACTCATTCTTTTGTTTTATTAAGACTCTCCTCATATTCAAGCCATAAAAAAGATGGAACTCCTCTAGAAATATACCATTCGCCAGACTTTGGCCTAATTTCACATTACTTTCTCAACGGTTTTTGATGATGAATGAGTCGTTGATGTTTTTTTATTGTTTGTAAAATAAAACATCACAAATAAGCCAACAAGTAAAGCAAGAGTACCAATAAAAATAAATACGTTTTTTACGCCTTCCATTTTCCTTCTCGCCGATTGTTACCCTGTCGGCACATCAGGTTTTCCCGCTCCCCAGCACCCCAAGAGCGATGGACATAAAAGAAGCGTGGTACTGATATGCCACTTCTTCGAATGGAGGTCGTAGGAAAACCCAATGATGGAGATGTGGAACCAGCCCACGCTATTCGCGCAAGCCATCACACTCTCTTGCATCATTGTATTGGAAATTTCCTACGTTTCCATTCGCAAGACGAGCATAACGCTTCGTTTTATCTAATAAAATCCCGCCAAACATACAATGCAATGCGCCTTCAGGTTGACGGGGCAAGGATAAGAAAAATTATTAAAATTAAAGAAAGGGGGAGGGGTCTTCCGTTTTTCCGAATCATATTATGATATTCAAAATTTTTGTATGTTTGCCCGTTTCATTGGCACGCATGCCGAATACGATTAGATTGCAGACATTCGAGATTTTGAGACAGTGATACATCCTACAGATATGCATGGCGTTCCCTTGCGGCGTGGCCTGCGCGGATTCGCGCTGCTGCTGGCGCTGTGCCTGACTGTGTCCATGCTGCGTGCGCAGGATTATCACTTCTCGCAATTCTACAGTCAGCCGGTCACGTTGAACCCCTCCCTGACGGGTGCTTTCGACGGTGTTTTCCGGGCTGCTGTCACGGAGCGCACCCAGTGGCTGTCGGTTACCAAGCCCTTCCTCACCATTGGTGCGGGCATAGACGGGGCCATCATAAAGGACAACCGGCGGCAGCAGATGCTGGCCCTCGGGGCGGTGTTCACCGCTGACAAGGCTGGCGATTTGCACTACACATCTTTGCAGGCACTCGCATCGGTGTCCTACATCAAATATGTCGGACGGCGCAGTCGCCACAAAATCGGCATCGGAGCGTACGCCGGCATGATCAACAACTCGTACGACATCCTTTGGGCCATGTGGGGTTCCCAGTACCGGGATGGACAATACGACCCCAACATGCCCGGCGGGGAGAACATCCCGATGAGTAACCAGTTCCTATTCGACTGCGGGGCGGGTCTTTTCTGGAGTTATACGCCCAACAAGACCAACACCTTCCAATTGGGGGCCGCCGCCGCCCACCTCAACCGTCCGTTCGACGATTTCGGAACTCTCTCCTCCCGTTTGCCTATACGCTACACGGCCCACTTCCTGTCGCGCATCAGTCTTACCCGGGAGGTCTCGATAGAACCTCTTCTGTACGGCTCTTGGCAGCGGAATTTCAGCGAATACCTCTTCGGGGCCAACGTCGAGTATTTCCAGCGTCAGAACAGCTACAAGACGCTGTTTTCCTTTGGCGGCGGACTCTTTTACCGATGGAACGACGCCATCGTGGTGGATTTCTTCTTCGACTGGCAGAACCTTCGCTTGGGTGCCAGCTACGATCTCAATGTGTCACGATTCATCCGCGCCACCAAGATGCGCGGTGGTTTTGAGGTGACGTTGTCCTATATTTTCCGGAAAAAAAGTATCACCCGATTAGGCAAGGAGCCTTGTCCCTTTGATGTTATGTGATTATGAGAAAGGCTCTTGCGTTCATATTACTCATCATCACCTGCGGGTTTGTGCAGGCTCAGGTGCGGCTGTCGGACCGCCAGCGGGACGAGCAGATCCGGTTCATCCGGAATGACACGCTCCCCGTGACGGTAAACGCCCTTCCTTTCAGTATAAACTCCCGTTTCTCGGAGTTCTCGCCCGTCCTGTTGCCGGATTCCACTTTCCTGTTCACCTCCATGCGTGCCGACCGCGAGGAGGATGCCGACCGCTACTTTGAGACCAGCTGGTATTGCAACATCTACCGTTCCCAGCTGCTCTCCGATGGAGACTATGCGCCGGCCGTGGCCTTGCCTTCCAGCATCAACAACCGGCGTACCTTTAACAGCAACTTCTGCTGGAATGCCGCCCAGAACGAGCTAATCTACTCGCGCTGTCTGCGCGACAACACAAATGAGCTGCGGTGCTCGTTATGGCGCACTTGCCGCAACAACCGGGGATGGAGCTCCCCTCAGAAGCTGCCCTCTGCCATCAACGCCGAATCCTCCACCAACATGCAACCCTGCCTCGTGACTATGCACGACTTCGAAGTGCTTTACTTTGTTTCCAACCGGAAAAGCGGATTCGGTGGTCTGGATATCTGGTATTCCATCCGCAAAAACGGCAAATTCGATGTCCCCATCAATGCGGGTCCGATCATCAACACCGAAGGCAATGAGATTACCCCCTTCTATGATCCGGGCAAGAAAATCCTGTATTTCAGCTCTGATGAACATCTCGGCATCGGCGATTACGACATCTTCTACGCGGAAGGGGCCTTGAGCCAATGGGGTGAAGTTGCCAACATGGGTGTTCCGTACAATTCACCCTACAATGACTTCTACTTCCAACTGCTTCCTGATGGGGAGAGTGGCTATTTCTCCTCCAACCGTCCGCACGACGACCTTCAACTGGAAGACACCTGCTGCAACGACATCTTCCATTTCCAAAAACACTATCCGGAAGAAACTCCAGCCGAATCCAAGGACACGGTTTCTATGCATGAAAAAATCGCCTCCGTGCTGCCCATCACTCTTTATTTCCAAAATGACCAGCCCGACCCCAAGACCCTTTCCGACACGACCAAGACAGACTATCCGGCCCTCTATAACCGTTATGTGGCCGATATGCAGCATCATATAGCGCAATCCATCAGTGGTTTGGATGATGATAGCATGCACATTGTCCGGCAGATGATGATTCGATTCATGCGTGATTCGGTCGCTGCCGGTTATGGCCGTCTCCTGGCCTTCACCCGTTATCTGAAGGAGGCCCTGACGGCGGGCGACTCCGTGGGCATCCTCATCAGCGGGTACGCCTCGCCCCTGCACAATCCTGTTTATAACCGGCATCTCTCCGCCCGCCGAATTGTCAGCCTGGTCAACTATCTCCGCACGGCGGAAGGGGGCTTCTTCCGGCCTTATCTGGACGGCAGCCGGGCGGGACTCACCCTCCGCACCGACCCGCAGGGAGCCGTGGGTCCGGCATTCACCACCGATGACACCCGCGAGACCGTTTACGGCATCCAGGCGGCCAAGGAGAGGAAAATCGTTGTCTCTATCCTCTATGACAAACCCTGACCTTTCGCCGGAATCTTGACCACCATCACAAAAATCATCCCGACCGCCCATTATTTTTTTTATTTTTGCAGCCCATAAATACCTCACGTATGCCTACAAGAATCGTCCTCACTGGCGGGCCCTGTGCCGGAAAATCCACTATTTTAAAGCGTATTGTACAAAAATACAGACAGTTGGGATATGCCGTCTATACCCTGCCGGAATCTGCTACGATGTTTATCTTGTCCGGTGCCGATTTTCTTACCCCGAACCCGCACCTCTCCTTTGTTACGGAAACGGCCAAGCTGAAATTCCAGATCCAGATGGAGGACAGCATGGCGCAAATAGCTGAGGCAACTGGGCAACCGGCCATCATCGTGGGCGACCGCGGCACAATGGACACCTTCGCCTACGTGTCTGAAGATACCCGCCGGAAGATTTTAGAGGCCGTGGGGATGACGGAACACAGCCTGCGTGACGAGCGCTACGATGCTGTGCTGCACATCTGCACGGCCGCCAAGGGCGCCGAACAGTTCTACACCCTCGCCAACAACACCTGCCGCTCCGAATCCATCGAGAAGGCCCGCAGCGTGGACGATCACATCTTAGCCGTATGGCATCAGCATCCCTCCTTCCACGTCATCAATGCAGAAATCGACTTTGAAGTCAAAATCCGTAACGTTCTCGACACGATTGACACGATCCTTTCTGAAATAAAGTAAATTTCTATGGAACAGCGCGAACGAACTCATTATGAAAAGAAGGCCATTGCCTCCTATATGGTGGATGGCAAACGGCAACTCACCCCGACTCTGATGTTCAACCTTATGCAGGAGGTGGCCGTCAACCACGCCGATCTTTTGGGGGTGGGCTGGAATTTCCTGCACAAAGTCAACCAGTTCTGGGCACTCTCGCGTATGGATGTGGAGATCCTGCGGATGCCGGAATGGCAGGAGCAGGTGGAAATCTTCACTTGGCCCAAGAAGGCCAACTTCTTGGTCCAACCCCGTGATTACCAAATAGAAACATTGGATGGCGAAGTACTGGTGCGTTCCACCTCCAACTGGGTGATATTGGACGACAATGGCAAGCCCCAGCAGCTGAGTGCCTACGAAGACAATTTGGGTATTCAGGAGGGGTTGCACTCAATAGAGGCTCCCGCCTCGCGCCTGCGCACGGGTGTGCCTTGCGAAAATCCCGTCTTCAAGCCCGTGGTCTATTCCAACATTGACATGAACCGTCACGCCAACAACTCGGCCTACGTCACGTGGGTGATGGACAGTTTTGACAATGAATTCCACGATACGCACAGACTCTCTTTTCTGGCTATCAATTACTTGCAGCAGACGCACGCCGATGACCGGTATGCTGTCATGAAGCAGGAAACCGCCCCTGATGATTTCCTATGTTCCGTTTACTCCGAAAAGAACATGGTGGAAGTGTGCAGAGTGAGAACGGTGTGGAAGTAAAAATAACATTTTAATACGCAACATTATGTCCAGTTTAAGAAACCTTTTCCAATCCAGCGGATATCAGACATTCATGAAAAAATTAGTGTTGTATGCGGTTATCGAAATTGTCATCGGAGTGCTTTTCCTGTTCATGCACTGGCCCGGTGGCAAGACCATTACCATAGTGGGTGTAGGCACCTTGATGGTCTGGGCAATATTTGACATTTTGGAAAAGATTACGATGCGCTCATAGTATGGTCAGTATTCTTTTTGTGTGCCATGGAAACATCTGCCGCAGTCCGATGGCTGAG
>JAIKYR010000134.1 GCA_024682995.1 Bacteroidales bacterium
GAAAAATTCCTTGTCTCCATGTTAGAAAATGACGAGGAGTATCTGCAGCCCACCTATTTCATGCAATCGACGCACAACACCATCAGCTCACAGGTAGCACTCCAACTCCAATGCCACGGGTACAACTGCACCTACTCGCACCGGGGAACCTCGTTTGACAGCGGGCTATTAGACGCGCTCACGCAAATACGGCACGGACGCATCCGCAACGCCCTCGTGGGCGGTCAGGAGGAGATGACCCCCGCCTATTTTGAGATGTTAGGCAAGATCGGATATTGGAGAAACGACGACATCTCACCCGACACACTCCGGGCCTCCGACCGGCAAGGCTCGTTCTCGGGCAGCTGCTCGCTGAACATGCTGCTCACCAACCAGCGGGATGGCAATACCCTCTGCGCCATCCGCGACATGAAGATGCTGTATCAACCCTCCGATAAAGAGATGCGGAATATTCTGGAAGAGATGCTCAACCATGCCGGCATTACGCTTTCCGACGTGGATGCTCTTGTCATGGGCATCAGCGGAGATAACGACAACGACCTTGTATATAAGGATTTCCACCAGAAATTCTGTCCCAACATCCCCATTGTCTGGTACAAGCATCTTTTCGGCGAATCTTTCTGCGCATCCGCTTTCGGGCTGTATGCCGGAGCCGTCTGCCTGCATCGCGGACACATCCCCGAGCACCTGCTCTACCATCCCACCTTGGAAATTCAGAATCCACACAATATTTTGGTCTTCAATCATTTTAAAAATAAAGACCAATCCATAACACTCTTATCAAAATGACCATTCTACTTATCATATTAATTATAGTACAATCCGTCTTGCTGGTGGCCGCGCAATCATTCCTGAAAATCTCCGTAGAGCTGTTCGGGAGCTTCTCCTGGTCATGGGCCTATTTCAAGACGGTGTTCACCACCTGGCAATTCGCGGCATCGGGCCTCTGCGCCTTGTCCGCCATGCTGGTCTGGATGTACGTGCTGAAGCACTACGAGTTCAGCGTAGCCTACCCGTTATTGTCCATCAGCTACATCATCGGCCTGTTGGCAGCACAGTTTGTCTTCCACGAAGCCGTACCGCTCACCCGCTGGATAGGGGTCGTCATCATCATGATTGGGGTTTTCTTTATTGTGAAATAATCTGATTATCAGATTTATCCAACTCTATATTTTAATTTTATTATAAAATTTATTAAAAACACAATATAATAAAACTATTTTCGTTCTCCAAAACAACAATTAAAAACAAACACAAATAAAGGGTTGTTCGGAGATTATTAAACATATCCTTCACAATACCGTCACAGCAAACCGCGTTTGAAAAATAGAACTTATGAAAAAAACACTCTTCCTATTCGCTCTACTTCTATCGTGTATGATGTTGCTGGCCCAGAGTGCCGGCGATGTGGAGCAAACCGGTGACAAGCGAAGTGTCCTGACGGCATCCATTGAGAAAGCACACAAGCAAATGACCTCCCTGAGTGCGCAGTTCACACAACGGAAAAGTTCCACTCTTTTCACGGAAGATGCTGTCCAGAAAGGCAAATTAAACTACAAATCACCCAAGATGCTTCGTTGGGAATACACTTCCCCTAAGGCCATGACCGTCATCTTCGCCAATGGCAAAGTGATGTTGAAGACAGACAAAGGCACCGTCCAGAATCCCAATAAGATGCTTAACGAGATGGGAACGATGATTATCAGCACCATCAACGGCAGTTTCCTGAACGACGCTTCCAATTTCAGTGCAAGATATTACAAAAACAGCAAGTCAGGCGCAATTACGGTCGTGCTGACACCCGTCAACAAACGCATCAAAGCCTATTATTCCAAGATGACCATCTCATTGGATGCCAAAACATTGTTAGCCGACAAAGTGGTCATGCAGGAGGTTAATGGAGACATCACCACTATCACTTTCTCTGACAAGAAAACGAACCTCACCCTCTCGGATTCGCTCTTCAAATAACGACAACCATGTTTCTTGACACACTGTTCCACATTGATTCAGAGAAAATTTCAGACAACCAGGCGGATTTTACGGTTCGCTTGAATCCCTCGCATCCCATTTATAGCGGTCATTTCCCCAACGACCCCATCACGCCGGGCGTGTGCGTGGTGCAAATCGCCATCGACCTATTCTCGCACCTGCGTCTGCAGGAATATATCCTTTCGCAGGCTAAGAATATCAAGTTCATCCAAATCATCCGTCCCCACGAATATGAGCAGGTGGAATACCGTCTGTCGTGGGAACCGCTTGATGACGGAAACTTTGCGGTAAAGGTCGTCGTGGCACACAACGACACCGTTTTTTCCAAAATGTCGGTTATCCTCACCTCCTTGAACAAGAACAAATAGCAGAGAGAACCGTATGATTGTCTGTATTGCCGAAAAGCCTAGTGTTGCCAAGGACATCGCCCGTGTAATCGGGGCCACGCAGTCGCATGACGGCTACATGGAGGGCAACGGCTACCAGGTGACGTGGACCTTCGGGCACCTGTGCACCCTCAAGGAGCCGCACGACTACACCCCGCTATGGAAACCTTGGGCGTTGAGCCGCCTGCCCATGATTCCGCCCCGTTTCGGCATCAAGCTCATCGATAGTCCCACCATCGCCAAACAGTTCCACGTCATCGAACAGCTGATGCAGAAGGCCGACCGCATCATCAACTGCGGGGATGCCGGCCAGGAGGGCGAGCTCATCCAACGCTGGGTGATGCAGAAAGCCCGCGCCACTTGCCCCGTCTCGCGTCTTTGGATCTCCTCCCTGACCGAAGAATCCATCCGCGAAGGCTTCTCCGCCTTGAAAGACCAATCCGAATATCAATCGCTGTACGAAGCCGGATTATCGCGTGCCATTGGCGATTGGCTGCTGGGCATGAACGCCACGCGCCTTTACACGCTCAAATATGGCCAGAACCGGCAAGTGCTCTCCATCGGGCGGGTGCAAACGCCCACCTTGGCCCTCATTGTCAACCGTTATTGGGAAATCCACAACTTCCAACCGCAGCCCTACTGGGTCCTCACCACCATTTACCGTGACACCACCTTCACCGCCGTAAAGGGCAAGTATCCGTCCGCCGAGCAAGGGCAGGCCGACCTGCAACGCATCCTCGGGCACGAGTTCACCGTCACGGATATAACCACCAAGAAAGGCAAGGAGGCACCTCCACGGCTTTACGATCTCACCTCGCTGCAGGTGGAATGCAACAAACGTTACGGCTTCTCCGCTGACCAGACGCTGCAGCTTATCCAGGGACTCTATGAGAAGAAATACACCACCTATCCCCGTGTGGACACCACCTACCTCAGCGACGACATCTATCCCAAATGTCCGAAAATACTCCAAGGACTCACTTCCTACGCCACCCTGACAGCCCCGCTTTTAAGCAAGAAACTTCCAAAGAGCAAGAAGGTCTTCGACAGCAGCAAGGTCACCGACCACCACGCCATCATCCCCACAGGAGTGGCCCCGCAGTCGCTCAGTCCGGACGAACAGTGCGTATATGACGAGGTGTGCCGCCATTTCATCGCCGTCTTCTACCCCGACTGTGTCTTTTCGCAAACCACGGTCATCGGGGATGTGAACAGCGTAGCCTTCAAGGCGGGAGGCAAGCAGATTCTGGAGCCAGGATGGCGTACCGTCATCAAGCCTGCCAAAAACGATGGAGAAGAGAAGAAAGACGATGAAAACAAAAACGAGGAACGCATCCTGCCCGCCTTCACAGTGGGCGAGCACGGACCGCACCAGCCCCAGCTGACGGAGAAGAAAACCACACCACCGAAACCTTATACCGAGGCCACCTTGCTGCGTGCCATGGAGACCGCCGGTAAGAACATTGAGGACGAGTCTTTACGCGAGGCCATGAAGGAGAATGGTATCGGGCGGCCCTCTACCCGCGCCGCCATCATCGAGACGCTGTTCAAACGGCGTTACATCCGCAAGGAGCGCAAAAGCCTTGAGCCCACCCCCACAGGTATCGAGCTTGTCGGACTGATACACGAAGAGCTCCTCAAGAGTGCTGAGCTCACTGGCATTTGGGAGAAGAAACTGCGCGAAATCGAACAGCATAAATACGATGCCGGACAGTTCATCAACGAGCTGAAACAGATGGTCACGGACATCGTATGGCAGGTGATGAACGACAATAGTAACCGCCGCGTGGCCGTCACGCCGGAAGAGAAGACAAAAGGGAAGAAAAGAAAACTTTAGATTCGAATTGAGGAAATCAACCTCATTCCCCTATTTTGACAACCCAAATCAGAAATCAGAATACAGCAAATATTTTGCCCGTATCTCCTTGAATTCCTTCAATGATTCCTGCCAGGAGGCGCGAATCTGCTCCGCGGTCTTGCCTGCCACAATCTGTTTGCGCAACTGGTCAGTCCCGGCCAACTTGTCAAAAAAGCCCGGGCTGGTGAAAAAATGTTCCTTGTCGCCATAATATTGGTATGCGGTAAGAAGGAATTCCAAATTGAAACAATTGGAGGAGTCCAGGTTCTCTGTGGCAAACTCCTTCAGATAATATCCGCGACACTCTTTCCCCTTGTGCGGCGGATTTTCCGACACGCCAGATATGGGCATTGGAGTGAACTGGAACGTGCCTGTCTGCAAACCAGGCGCACCGAATATCTGGAATGGAAGATCCGTACCTCTACCCACGCTGATATTGGTACCCTCAAACAGACAGAGTGACGGATAGAGATATATGGACTCCGCATTGGGAAGATTGGGCGACGGCGGCACCGGAAGATTATAGCGGGTGCTGTGAGTATAATTCCCCAATGCAATAACCGTCAGATCACATTGAAAACCATTGGCCAGCCACACCTCGCCGTTAATCATCCGAGCATACTCCCCTATCGTCATTCCATACACCACCGGCACGGGATGCATACCCACGAAAGATTTGAAGCCGGGCTCCAGCACAGGACCATCCACAAAATAGCCATTGGGGTTCGGCCTGTCAAGCACAATCACCCTCACGCCATTCTCCGCAGCAGCTTCCATCACATAATGCAACGTGGAGATATATGTGTAGAATCTACATCCGACATCCTGCAAATCAAAAAGAATTACATCCACATCTTTTATCTGTTCCGGAAGCGGCTTTTTGTTCTTCCCATACAAAGAGATGATGGGGAGGCCCGTTTTAGGATCCGTACCTGATGCGATGTGCGCTCCCGCCTCGGCCTTGCCCCGAAACCCGTGCTCCGGACAGAACAGTTTGACGACATTCACCTCGCGGGCCAGCAACGTATCCACCAGATGCACATTCCCAACCACAGAGGTCTGATTACCGCATACTGCCACCCGTTTTCCCTCCAGCAACGGCAGATACTCCTCCATACGCTCCGCACCAGTGATAACCTGCCCGTTCGCAAACAAAGCTCCAAGGCATAAAAACAGGACAAAAACTCCTTTTCTTACAACATTCAGAAAATTTCCCATTTTCAATTTCTCATTATGAACATTCTTATAAAAAAACTACCCGATGTTACTCGGGTAGTTCGCGATATGTTAAAAAGACGATTATTTTTGAATAACCATCTTCTTGGTTATCGAAGTGTCTTTGAAGGACAAGGTGTAGTAATAAACACCCGCCGCCCAGTTGGAAGTGTTCACATCCAGATAGTTCTGGCCCTTTGTGCCGGACTGGTCTTGCGAATACAGCTGCTGTCCCAAAGTGGAATAGATGCTGATATTAGCAGGACCGTCCTCTGGCAACACATACGAAATACGCGTATGGTCAAACGCAGGATTCGGCTCGTTCTGCTTCAAGCCCACGCCATTCTCTTCTGCATAGTCATCCACACCACTATTGGTACAGGTCACCACTGTCTGGTAATCGTTTTCCGTATCTTTATCCAAATCCACATAACAATCCACTCTGAAAGAAAGCGGATGGAAGTTATAATGAACGAGGAATGCGCCTTTGGTCGTATAATGAATGGTGTCATCGGCATCTATATGACGGACGACATGTTCGTACAGGGTGTCGAATTTAGTACCCACAGACATGATGTAACGCAAATCGAATTCCTCAAGCGGGGAGTATCCATTATTGCGGAGCGTAATCGTCGGATGCACACTGTCACCCATTATGAGACAATCAGTGTTAAGACCATCTTTCGGGTAGATGAAATTCATCACCTCCAAGTCAGGATAACCCGGTCCCAGATAAATGTCATCAATAGCAGGATCAATTCTGTTCTTGTGATTAGTCAACGTGAATCTCAGCTGACCCACCCCATTGAAATTCCGGATAGTGGTCACAAAGCGTTCCCAATTCGGGGACACATTACGGTTATTGGCGAAACTCAACGTATCCACCAGCGTGAAATCATTTCCAGAGCCTGCATCAATGGTCAAGTTAAAGGAAGTGTTGGCATTGGTGGCTGCCGCTGGAGCATAGAAATACTTGTAGAACACCAACTCGATCGGATACTGTGTCTGACGGTGCATATTCAAACACTTAGTCGTAGCAGCCGTCCATTTCGAGTAATTGACCGTACCACTCTTGCCTTCTACCATTGCATACCGGCCATAGTCAGCCTGCAAGGTGTTGATTTGGGTATGGTCGTGAGCCGGACCGTAATTGACATTCGCATTCGGACTGTTCTTGGAATTAATCACCCAGATATAGTTTGCCGTATCGGAACCTGACGGCTTCATCCATCTGGAGTCATCGAAGTGCAGATCCGTCATACCCGTATTCTGATCGAAGTTGTCTTCAAAGTTATTGATATTGGAGACAATAGGACCAAGAACATTGGTGTTGGCCGTAGCTGACATTGTATTGTTCAAGGCGAACTGATCGCCAGGATAACTTACAGTTGCTGACACATTGAACGCACCAAGGGAGCTGATATTCACCCGTGGGATGGTAACGTCGTATGTGTTATTCGGTGCCACAGAGCCTGCATCAACCGTTGCCGTATAAGTTCCCGCGTTAGTTCCAGTGATCGTGACCGTCACGGTAGCAGCATTGCCTGGAGTGAAGTACTGTGTCTCGGAACCGAAATTCCTCACCGCCACCTTAATAGTGGCTGCCGTATCCATACACACATTACCAACAGGGTGGATGATTTCGGAAACGCCCAAGTCAATCGGCTTCGGCGGAACGATATTCACCGCATAGTCCTCCGTCTCACCAGCATAACTATACGGAGTACAAGCATTGGTGAAATTATAAGCCACACAAATCACCCTCATACGGGTCAAACCCACAGAAGACGTGGTAGGAACTGCAAAGTTGAAACTCGTAGTAGCATTGGCAGCCGTGGAAGCAATGGGTCCCAGCGTCGTCACCCTCTCAGTTGGCTCGAAGGTACCGTTTCTGTTCCAATCCACATACAACGTCTTATAAACGCTTCCGGAAGCGGTTTGTGTATAAGAGTGCGTGATGGACATCGGATAGGTCTGCCCCTGGATAAGTTCTCCAGCCGGCACCGTTGCCGTATAATCGGTGTACATGCCGTCGCCATCAGGCGTATAGTTGGTGAACGGCGTACCCTGACCGTTATTGATGGTGGAAACCGTCACATTGGAGATATCCAGACCTGCAGCCTGCGTGGAGCGCGAGACACAAGGATCACCCACATTCAAAGTCATACAGAAGGTGTCATTGGCGTGTAATGCGTCACTTGTCAAACCCGTATAGGCGCAGAATCGTGTATCCATATAAGCTTCCGTAAGGTCGGCATGGGCAGTAAACACTTTCGTACCCGTGGCACCAGCGGCCAACGAACCCGAATAGTTCTCCGTCACCGGCACACCATTGCCCAATCGATATGAGACAGGGAAGTTGGAGGCAGCTGTAGAACCGAAGTTCTTAACGCTAACCGACACAGTCTCATTGGCTGTGTATTGATCCGGAGAGGTGGGGTTATTTATACCAATAACACCCACATCATGCTGCGGAACCGTCGTATTTATGGTGATCGTGTTCTTCGGTGACTGGCACGTGTAGTTGAACAGGAACTGTGTGGACCAGCGGTATCCGCTACCCGTAAAAGCAGTACCCGTAGCCGCTGCCAACTGATAGATACGACGTTCGGTATTGTTGTTGGAATAGGATGTGTTGGCAAACTTCGGTTCCACAATACCCAGATTCGTTACACAGCTGTTGTCACCACAATCATGTTCCACATACATCATCAGAGCACCACCAGTGTAGTCGAAACGGCCCTGTACTGGAATGGCGACCCATCCCAGCTGGTCAAAGGCCATATTGCCATCGAACACCAGCTGCGCTTGGTTGGTCAGCGTTGTCCAAGTGGTCAATGTGGGAGCCGTGGTCAACGCCGTTTGCGTGGCAGGAGCGTTGGCCAGCCACATCCGGATCGGGATACCAATGCCTGTCGTGTTGGCCGTGTTCACCTTCACATAGATTGAATCTATCGTACCCGCCACACCGCCAATTTCCGCCTGTCTGTAGAGGATCTGCGCATACGACTTGCCCCGGGCGGAAAGCATGTTAAACGGGTCCGACCGCTGGGTATTGCCCGTTCCGACCGGGATGATGGCCTTGAAATCAGGATCCTCAATACGACCGCTGTAGTAATATGTCTGGTTCGAAAAAATGGGATCCGTGGTGAAGCTGCTGCCCTGCGCAAACGGAACTGCATCGTTTTGATTATGGTAGAAATAGTAGAAACTCATACCGGTCGGGGTCACTGTCTGCGTGTTACCGTAAGCGACCGTATAGCTTAACGGTTGCGGCTGCCCCGGATTGGCCGGCACATACAGCATACCGGTAATGGTATCATTGCCGCGATAGGCCCACATATTGCTGTTGACAGGATTGGAATAAATGGTATAGTTGTACGAGCGGTTAGCCGTCGTGGAGCTCATATTGGCCACATTCAGCGTCACATTGGCCGTATCCAGATGCGGAAGCGGCGTCGTCAACGGTTTGGTGTCCGTAACCACATACGCGCCATCCGCAAAACGACCCGTCACATTGAACGTATTAGCCGGAATGACCGAAGAAGATGTCGTGTCCGTATTGCGTACACTCACCACCACCGGCTGGTTGGCGGAGATGCCGCACTGGAACGACTTCGGCGAAATCAGATGCCGTGTCTCCAAATCGTACTGAGGCACCTGCACATTAATGATAATAGGCGTGCGACGCGTCGTACAATTGCTGGTCTGCGTCTTGGCCTCCACATAAAGAACCACCGTATCATACAACGGTCCCGTGGTGTAGGTCGGATTAGCCGTGGTCGGCAGCGGGGTCAACGCAGTCGTCGTAGTGGGATCTGCATAGTAACGCCACTGGGTGATTTCCGTGTTGCCGTTGGGAAGCACCGGACGGTCAGCCGGTTCAATCACCGTGTAAGGCTCTGTATAATTACCCTGATAGACAATCGGGGTGCGCGGGAACTGGGCTGTACGCTTGGAAATGAACGTTCCACGAATGGTGTCATTGCCCCTATAGACCGTGGTTTCAGTAGGCATATCCGTATAAACCACACAATTCCATGTCACATCCTGATGATTATGGGTGGCAAAATCGAATGTGGTGTCAAAAACCACCGTATCCACTTGAGTGGGTCCGAGCGGGTGTGTTATCAGCTGCGTGATTTCCTGATTGTTGAAACGGGCGTGAACCATCACCTTATTAGCAGGAATCGTTATGTTCAGGTTGTTTTTAACTATCACCCGAACATGTTCATCATATAAAGGGCAATGGGAAGGATACGGCGTTGTCTGCGATACTTGCGGATGATCCAAGCCGATGGTCTCCACATCATAGATTGGGATATCCGGCACACGCACGTAAATCTGATGTTTCTCACTACCACACTGCAAGTCTGCAATGCGGATGGCGAGATTCAGACGCTTGCCGTAAGGCGTACCCCAAGTACCGGTCAGAGCGGTCGTATTACCATTCTTATATTGCACACAACCAGGTTGTGCCGTAGCCTGGAACTTGGGATAAACCGTCGTTCCGGAAACAGCCGTACCGCAATTATTGCATGAACTGCAATGATCGTTACAGTTGGTCTCTGTCAAAAGCATCAGGTTGCCCGTCGTGTAATTGAACGGTGTGGACAAATTGAAGTAGTGCCAGCCCGTGTCACCGAAGAATACCATGTCATCCACCACCAGCGTGGCATCCAACAATTCATTATTCCAATCATACGCATCATTCGGCAGCGTGTTCAGCGGCGTCTCCTTCAGATACAGCTTGATTGGGATACCGTTTGTACCGGTGGCCTTGGTTGTAACATAGAAACCAATCCGTGCCACAGGACCATATCGACCAATATCATTCTGCGTGTAGATCATACGCCCGCGGGAATAGCCCGAGGCGAAGACAAACGGCTTGTCATCCGGATTGACGGTGTTCGGCGATGTGGGTGTCCCCTTGCCGGTACCCACAACCTTATCGTAGATATAACCAGGATTAGCGGTCACATAGAACGTCGTATCAAAGAAGATAGTAGGTGTCTGGAAAGAGTTGGCATATGTAAGGAAGTTCCACTGCTCGTAGCCGGAACTATTGTACCAAGCAATGACACCTTGCGGGATGGATGCCGGCAGACTGGCTGTCAGCACCCCAGAGGTGTAATACGAAATGGGCACCGTGTCGAGAGCCACCGGCATCTGCGACTTGCCTCTTGACACTATTAAGTCGCGAATTGTATCGTTATACTGG
The DNA here is from genome assembly GCA_024682995.1 of Bacteroidales bacterium. Classification (GTDB taxonomy): domain Bacteria; phylum Bacteroidota; class Bacteroidia; order Bacteroidales; family WCHB1-69; genus F23-D06. Next base: position 10,673 of record JAIKYR010000134.1, read on the forward strand.
AGACGGTCGCGGCTGTCTTTGGTCACCCATACTATAATATTATAATTATCATCTATGTTTATCTGATGGTTGGTGAAATCATAAATCGTGTTGAAGACAAAGGATTTTGTCTCATGGCTGCCCAACGTGTCCGTCATCGTCTCGGTCACAACC
>JAIKYR010000153.1 GCA_024682995.1 Bacteroidales bacterium
TTGTAGTTGCTTCTCGAGGTGATCAGCCCCGCGGCATTGTAGGTGTAGTCGATGTAATAGACATTTTGCCACACCCCGCCGAGCTTCTGCCAGCCCGACAGCCGGACTAAATTGCCGGCGGCGTCGTAACTCATGGAGTCAATGACCTGGTACTCGCCTCGGATGGAGTCGGTCATCGCCAAAAGACGATGGTCGGCATCATATGAGAAGTTGCAGATCTGGTAGTAGTCGTCCGTGTAGAAGCTGGTCATCTTCCACTGATAATCATTCTTCGCGCCGGAAGAGGGCATCGCATGGCGCGGCGACATCGGGGAGACGAAATGTCCTGCAGGCTGCGCCCATGCACACAGCGACATCAGAACGGATAATACAACAAAGGTGATTTTTTTCATAGTACTATGTTTTTTCATTTTTTCCATTTGGTTCGCAAACAATCAGCTCATTTTCCATCATTTCCGCCTTTTCATCAGCAACCGTCCGATCCGGTTCTTCCCGTTCAGTTCCGCCACCAGTATGATGCCGAAGGCGATGGCGACGGTGACCTTCAGGGCGGTGATACCCGAGTGCAGGGCGGCGCCAAGTTGCTCGGAGACAACGTTATAGGTAGTCCAGAAGATGCCCGCGCCGGGCACTAACGGGAAGATGCCGCAGATCAGATAGACCGTGATCGGACATTTGCGCACGATGGCCTGTACCATCGCTGTGAAGGCGACCAGCGCCGTGGCGAAGAAGACGACTATCGGCACCGACAAGCCCGTGTGGCGCACTAAGATCAGGTAGAGCAGCCATCCCACCATCCCGCAGAAACCGCAGTCGAGGTAATACCTGCGCGGCACGCCGAAGAGCACGGCGAAGGCCATCGTGCCGATGAAAGCGGACACCAGTTGCACGACCATCCCCGCCGTTTCGGGCGCGGCGGCAAGGCCTTCCAACACTTGCATTTGTCCATACATCGCCGCATCCAAGATGAAAGCCAACGCGACTCCCAAGGCGATGCAGAAGAAGACTAACATAGCGTCTAATAGCCGCGTGACGCCGGCGATGTAGTCCTCGTGCGCCAAATCGCGGATGCCATTGGTGAAGGGCACCCCTGGAATCAGCGGGATGATGGCGCCGATGATCATGTTGCTGAGGTGTGTGCCCAGTCCCAGCTGGTACATCACCCCGCAGAGTGCGGTGGCCAGCAGGCCGCCCGTGATGTTGCCGGCGATGCGCGAGAGGTGCCTGTAGCCGACGAACAGCATATAGACCCATAGCAGCAGTCCGGCCACAAACGCCGCCACGCTGTCGGCAAAGCCGCCGCCGAAGACGATGCAGAAGGCCGCGCTGCCGAATGCGGAGGCCAGGATCTGCTCCCACGCGGGCTTCGGGCGCATCGCGCGGATGGCCTTCAGTCGCGACTCCAGCTGCTCGAGGTCGCACTTGCCCTCGGAGACTTCGCGGGAGAGCTGGTTCACCGCCACCACCTTGTCGAGGCTCCTGCCCTTGATGGGGATGAACTTGGTGCGGGCGAATCCTTTCGCCGTGGCCATGATGCCGTTGCTGAGCACGAAGAAGCTCTCATCGTCCACGCCGTAGTGGCCGGCGATGCGCCGCATGGTCTCGTCCACGCGCGAGATCTCCGCCCCGTTCTCCAACAGGATCGCCCCGGCCTCGTAGGTCAGCTCCATGATTTTGCTGTTGTCGCTCATAGTTCCCTACCGTCTCTTCGCACTCAAAATCTTCCCAATATACAAATGATGGATGCCGGCGGGGAAGTTCTCGTAGCGCTTGCGCGGGATTTCCTCAAAGCCTGCCGGGTCAAACGGATCACGGTAAATAATCTCACATTCATACACTTCGCGAGCTTCCAGGTAATATGGCGCGCCATGCTCCGTGTAAGCCACATGCAGGCCCAAAGCCTTCTCCTTATCGCCGTCACGTCCGCTATGAGAACCCATATAGGCCAAAATATCCTTTTGATCCTCATCGAAGGTCATCACAGTGAAATACTTGTATTTCTCCATGAACTGGTATGTGTAGCGGGCGGGGGCCACATACACCGTGATGGTATTCACGTTGTAACCCCACACGTTACCCAATGCTCCCCATCCAATGGTCATGGCGTTGTGATTCTCCTTGTCACCCACCGCCAACAGCAGACCGCTACCCTTGAACCAGGTAAACGGGTTTCCATCGAAGTCGTCGGTATAGTCAAACTCGGTGAAGACAGCCTTCTCCACTTGTCCTTTGGCATCCACGGTCTTGCCATCCATACTTCCGTAACGGTTATACGACACATTGGCGGGTTTCCACTTGTCTTTCGGCTTGTTGGGACCGTCAGGATAGCCGATGACGATGGTATTGAGCGGAATGATCTTTTCGGGCAGACCGAGCACTTTGGAGACATCCTTGCAACGTTCTTCGGAGGGATAGGTGCCGGTCCAGACAGCGCCGAGCCCCATAGCTTGTGCGGCCAAGAGGATGTTCTCGGTCGCGGCGGAGCAATCCTGCACCCAGAACTCGCGGCCACCGCCGCCCAAAGCCTTGTTCATGTCGCCGCACACCACGATGGCCAAAGGGGCCTTGGCTGCCATGCCTGCAAAAGGATTGGCCTTGGCCAGCGCTTTCAGCTGATCTTTGTCAGTGACGACCACAAAATGCCACGGCTGTTTGTTCATGGCGGTAGGGGCGGCCATGCCCGCGCGGAGCAGTTTCTCCACTTTCTCCGCCTCCACAGGTTTGTTCAAATAGCTTCGCACAGAGGTGCGCGCGGCGATATTGTCAAGCACCGCCTGTTCGGTGTTACGGGGATTCTGCGCCTTGGAAGGGCACACCATTTGCAAAAGCAAGAATATTGCCATAAGAGAGAGAATCTGTTTTTTCATCTTCACATGGATTGATTGTTGTTTAAATGTATTTTAAAGACCTATAACACACTATTTCATCGCTTTGGTCAAATAGGCCTTCAGTGTCCCCTTGTCGCGCATCTTAAGGAACTGCTCCGCACCTTTGTCCTTGGGAATCGATTTCTTATACTTCACATAGTAGTCCAGAACGGTGTTCACGCCCGCGAGACATCCTTGCGCCTGGTCGTCATCCTTGTTCTCGATGGTGTATTGCGCCCAGCCGCCAAGAAACAGCAGGAGGAGATTCGCATCCTCAAACTTCATCACGTTGGAGTTGATCACCATGTGCACATCAGGGGTACCCGTAAGCCACCAGAGGGCAAACGCCGACACATCCCGGCGTTGCGCGTCGTTCGGGGAATGGGTTTTCAGCCAATCGATGCAGTTCATGGCGTCCTGCGTATAGTTGGCATACTCGGATTTTTCAATGTCGCCGGGAATTTCCGGGACAATAAACTTCTGCGCATTCACTCCTTGCCAGAGGAGCAAGCTGAAAATAATAACGGAGATTTTTTTCATGTCAATTTGTTTTAAATTTATGATTCAAAAATCGAACGGAGGCAATCTTGCATGTTTTCGATTTTCATTTTTTTCTTTCTGATTTAACACGGCAAAATTAGACAAAAAAACGAACATTCCGAATGGTTTTGCAAATTTTCACCTATCTTTGCGGCATCGTTTTTTTTTAATATGATTTAAAACATCAGAAAAACAATTCAACACGCTATAACACAATGAAGAAAACCATATTCCTCACCGGTGCCACCGGCCTCATGGGCTGGGCCGGACTTCAAGAGCTGCTCAAACACACCGACCGTTACAACCTCGTCGTGCTGGCCCGTCATAGCAAGAAGAACATCGAGAAGCTGGCACCGTTAGCCGACAAGATCAAGATTGTATGGGGCGACCTCACCAAGTACGAGGACGTGCTCGCGGGCGTAACGGGCGCAGACTACGTGCTGCACGTGGGCGGCATGGTGTCGCCCGCGGCGGACTACTACCCCAAGAAAACCCTGCACGTGAACATCAGCTCGGCACAAAACGTGGTGAAGGCCATCCTCGCGCAGCCCAACGCCGATGACATCAGGGCGGTGTATATCGGCTCCGTGGCTCAGGTGTCGGACCGTGCCGTACCCTACCATTGGGGACGCGCCGGCGACCCCATCTGCGCCAGCGTCTATGACCACTACGGCATCAGCAAGATCAAGGCCGAACGCATCTTTGCCGAGTCAGGGCTCAAGCACTGGGTAAGCCTGCGGCAATCCGGCATACTCTACCCCGGTATCGTCAAGAAGTTCGACCCCATCATGTTCCACGTCCCCATTGCCGGCGTGCTGGAATGGGCCACGATTGAGGACTCCGGCCGGCTGCTGGCCAACATCTGCGGTGACGACGTGCCCGAAGCCTTCTGGAACAACTTCTACAACATCAGCAGCGGCCCCGACTACCGCATGACCAACTACGAGTTCGAGTGCCGCCTGCTGAAAGCCTGTTCCTGCCCGAAACCCGAGAAGATCTTCAACGCCAACTGGTTCGTGCTACGCAACTTCCATGGCCAGTACTACCTCGATGCCGACAAGCTGGAGCAATATCTGCACTTCCGCGCCAACATCCCCATCGACGAATATTTCCGCCAGCTGGAGGCCTCCCTGCCCAAGATTTTCAAGATGGCCCGCATCGTGCCGCCCTTCATCATCAAGGCGGCCCTCCGTCCCATGGCCTACAAGAAGAAATGGGGCACCCAGTGGTGGATCAAACACAACGACGAGAACCGCATCCGGGCCTACTACGGTTCCATCGAGAAATGGAAGGCCATTCCCGACTGGAAAGAATGGGATCTCAGCAACCCCAATCACGAAGAGGATGCCATCCGGCTCAACCACGGCTACGACGAGAGTAAAGCATTAGAGGAACTTACGGTGGAGGATTTGCAGAAAGCCGCCAAATTCCGGGGCGGAAAGCTCATTTCCACCCAATATTCGGGAAATCCTGAAAAACAGTTGGAATGGCAGTGCCACAAGGGTCACACCTTCTTCGCATCGCCCCAGCTCATCCTGCACGGCGGACACTGGTGCCCCGAATGCCTGCCGCCCGCATGGGATTATGACGACTTGTCAACACACAGCCCGTTTTTCGCCCAGATATGGAAACACGACCACGAAGGCGAACACAACTACTACGGACCGGAGATTTACGACGGTTGGGAATAGTCAGCCTACCAACGGCATCCGATACCGACTCTAAACCAAGAGTCGTAACCGAAATTCAATTCTGCCATCCCGAAGAACTTTTTGCCCACATTCACCCCTATAGGCGTGACATTGAAGGCAAAAAGCACGTTGTTTTCTTTGCTATCCGAAGTCTCCGATTCGGCTTTCGATGAAGAGGACGTGGTAGTGAATAAAAAGCCGCAACCCAGATCCACACCGGAATAGAGACGCACCCACGGACGGTTCAGATAGGTGAACCGCACGCTCGGCATCACGGACAAGATGGCATACTTGTCATTCGACTTGATCTGCGTATAGGTGGTGTCGGTGTAATGCGTTATCCCAGCCAAGTCCACCGTGGTTTTCACGCCCACCTGGCACCAAGGCTTGACCTGATAATAGTAATGCAGGCCATACTCCCCGTAAAAATGGAGTAATGTGCGTTCCTTGCCCAAGCTGGTGAATAGGGCGCTAAAAAGACCCACCGTACCATAAACGGTGCCACCGATTATGGAATTAGGACCGGCTGTGATACCGATTTCATGGTGCAAATCGCTGTGGATACGAACGGGATGATTCTGGGCGTTCAGGAAAGTAGGCATCCACAAAACCATCAACAAAATGGCAATTTTACTAATTTTCGCATTCATTTTTTAAATATCTAATTCTGTAAAAACGGTTATACTTTTTCTGTAGAAGAGTGCCCTTGGGGCAACTGGATAGTCTTGAAGCGCTTCTGACGCTGCTGCCAGCGTTCGCGTGCATACTGCTGCATATCCGACACCTCATCGCTCTCATCAATAATCTCAAACCCGAATACCGTTTCGATGATATCCTCCATGGTGAGGATTCCCTGAAAACAGCCATACTCGTCAATGATCAGGGCGATTTGGGATTTCTGTTTCAACATAGAGTCCCAGATGTCGCTAATGGATTTTTCCTCATTAAAATAAGGAAGGTCACGCTTAATTTCTCCCAACGTGATATCGAACTTATCCTCGGCAAGATTCTCCAACGCGTCATCGCGGAGCACATAGCCGGTGATGTATTCCGGAGATTCGGCATAGACGGGGATACGGGAGAAATGGTCATACTGGTCATCATCGTAATAGTCGCGCAGGCTCATGGACTCTGGAGCGATGGCAGCCACCACCCGAGGGGTCATCACATCGGAGGCGTGCACGTTATCGAGCTTGATGATGTTTTGGATCACCTTGTTCTCATCCTCTTCGATCACGCCCTCCTCTTCGCCCACATTGGCCATGGCCAGCACCTCCTCACGGCTCACCACGGCATCCTGCGGCACCCTCTTGGCAATCATCCCGCCCACGCTTTCCACCAGTTTCACCAGCGGGTACATCAGCACGATGAGTATGCGTATCGTATTGGCCGTGAATCCCATCAGGCTTTTCCAACGTGTGGTGCCTATGGTCTTGGGTATGATTTCCGAGAAGATCAGAATCAGCAAGGTGGTAATGGCGGACACCAAACCGAACCAGCGGCTGCCGAACAGAAGCGTGGCCTGCTGGCCCACGCCGGCGGCACCGATGGTGTTGGCAATCGTGTTCAGCGACAGGATAGCAGCCAACGGGCGTTCCGGCTCCGTCTTGTACTTCTTGAACAGCGTTGCCGGCCCATAACCTTCATCCTCTCGCATCATTATATAGGATAGCGGGGTGGACATGAGGGAAGACTCCAAAGTAGAGCACAAGAAAGATATGCCCATAGCCCCAAGCAGGAAAATCAACAGCAATACCATGACGGGTTATTTAACAATAGATTCTATTTCTTTATAAATGAGGTCAATGGCCTCGGGCTGTGCCAATTCGCGCATATAACGGCCCATCTGCTCGCAGCGCGGTGTGTTGGCGGCAAGCTCCATCAGCTCGGGCATCAGCCGCTGTTTAGCCTCACCATCCGGTATCAGGATGGCAGCATCCCGCGTGGAGAGTGCCTTCGCATTGTAGGTCTGATGATCTTCCGCCGCATACGGGAACGGCACCAGGATCGTGGGTTTGCCCACGATGGTCAGCTCGGCGATAGCCAACGCACCAGCCCGCGACACAATGATGTCGGCCATGCTGTACGCGTCATTCATATTCTTGATAAAGGGCACGATACGGATAAACTCATCCTGTTCCGCTAACAGTTTGGAGTCAATGTCGCGGAAGAACTGCTCGCCAGTCTGCCACAGGAGCTGGATGCCCGCCTGCCGGAACTCATCCAAGTGGGCGGCCATTGTCTCGTTCAGCGTGCGGGCACCAAGGCTGCCACCCACGACCAGAACGGTTTTCCGTTCCGGCACGAAATTGAAATACTGGTACGCCTTCGGGTCTTTCGGGGTAATATGAAGAATTTCGGCACGGATGGGATTGCCTGTCTTCACAATCTTGTCCGCCGGGAAATACTTCTCCAGCCCATCGTACGCCACACAGATGCGCTTCGCCTTAGGTGCCAGCATCTTATTGGTGACACCCGGATAGGAGTTCTGCTCCTGAAGTAAGGTTGGCACACCTAACTTGTCGGCCATCTTCAAGGCCGGTCCGCTGGCAAAGCCCCCCACCCCGATGGCGATGTCAGGATTGAAATCCCGGATAATGCGTTTCGCTTTCCGCATCGCTCCCATCAGCACAAAGGGCAGCTTAAGGTTCTTGCCAATGCCTTTCAGGGAGAAATCGCGACTGATGCCGTAAATGCGAAGGCCCTCAATCGGATACCCAGCCTCGGGCACACGCTGCATCTCCATCTTGTCACTGGCCCCGATAAACAGGAACTCAGCATCCGGTTGTTCACTCTTGATTTTGTTGGCAATGGCTAACGCCGGGAAAATATGTCCTCCCGTGCCACCACCACTGATTAAATATCGTTTAGTCATTCTATTTTAGGATTATTATAGTTAAAGTGTAAAAGCGATGAAAGGTAAAGAATTGTTAATTATTAAATGTTAACTATTTCCGTGTCTTGTACGCTTTCATCGTATTCTGCAGCAGGCAGGCCATCGTCACGGCGCCTACGCCTCCAGGCACAGGTGTGATAGCCTCGCACAAGGGAGCCACCTCGTCATATTTGACGTCGCCGCACACGCGATAGCCGTTGGGTTGCGTCACGTCCGGCAGACGGTGAATACCCACATCGATAACCGTGGCGTTCTTCTTCACGTAGTCGGCAGTAATCATCTCCGGCTGACCAATGGCCACAATGAGGATGTCGGCACGGCTGCACACGCGCTTGAGGTTTTTGGTGCGGCTGTGGCAGACGGTCACGGTGGCGTTGGCGTCCTTTTGGAGGAGCATCATAGCGAGGGGTTTGCCCACAATGTTACTGCGGCCCACGACAACCGTATCCTTGCCAGTCGTGTCGATGTTGCTGCGGCGCAGGATTTCCATCACAGCATGCGGGGTGGCGGGTGCGTAAGCATCACGGCCCAGCACAAGATTACCCATATTCTCCGGGTGGAAACAGTCCATGTCCTTGCGCGGGTCCACATGGGCAGTGACCTTGTCCATAGAGACCTGTTTGGGCATCGGCATCTGGATGATATAGCCATCCACATCCTCGTCACGGTTCAGGAAGTCGATAGTGTCAAGCACATCCTGCTCACGCACATCGGCGGGAAACTTGTACGCAGAGACCGTGAATCCCACGGCCTTACTCTGCTTCTCGATGCTGTTCACGTAACTCAGTGCGCCGCCGTCCTCGCCAGCGATGATAACCGCCAGATGAGGCGCAGGCTTGCCCTGGTCCAACAACGCTTTAACCTCGGTTGCTATTTCTGTTTTTATCGTGGAAGCAATAATCTTTCCATCTAAAATATTTGGCATAAATGTTTGTTAGGTTTGTATGGTTTGTAAGGTTATTTTAAGCTTATAATGTTAAAAGTGGGAAGGGATGAAAAACCAGAGGCCAAAGTTCATTGTCATCGTTCAAAGCTCATCGTTCACAATTCACCCACTATATAACTATTAACTGTTAATTATTAATTATTAATTGTCAATTGTCAATTGTCACAACGGTCTCCGTCCCGGGGCGTTCATGGCTCGGACCAGGTTTTTGGCTTTGCCGCTATTCACCAGTTTCATCATCTTACGGGTATCCTCAAACTGTTTCATCAGGCGGTTCACATCCTGAATGTCGCGTCCACTGCCCTTGGCGATACGTTTGCGGCGGGAGCCGTTGATGATATCAGGGTTGGCGCGTTCCTGCGGGGTCATGGATTGGATAATCACCTCCACGCTCTTGAAGGCGTTGTCGTCAATATCCATGTCGCGGATCACCTTGCCCATGCCGGGAATCATTGACATCAGGTCCTTCACGTTGCCCATCTTCTTGATTTGCTGGATCTGATTCATGAAATCGTTGAAGTCGAACTGGTTCTTAGCCAGCTTCTTCTGCAACTTGGCCGCTTCTTCCTGATCGAACTGGTCCTGGGCTTTTTCCACGAAGGAACGGATATCGCCCATACCGAGGATACGTTCAGCCAGTCGGTCAGGATGGAAGACGCTCAGGGCCTCCATTTTCTCGCCCGTACCGATGAACTTGATAGGTTTGTTGACCACGGCCTTGATGGTCAACGCGGCACCGCCGCGGGTGTCACCGTCCATCTTGGTGAGGATCACACCATCGAAGTTCAGCTTGTCGTTGAAGGCTTTGGCGGTGTTCACGGCATCCTGGCCGGTCATGGCGTCCACCACGAAGAGGATCTCATGCGGGTTCACGGCCTCTTTAATGTTGCCGATCTCCGTCATCATCTCCTCATCCACCGCCAGACGGCCGGCGGTATCAATCAGCACCACATCATAGCCGTATTCCTTGGCGTGTTTCACACCGTTTTTGGCGATTTCCACCGGTTTCTTGCTATCCGGCTCGGTATAAACGGGCACGCCGATCTGCTCGCCCAGCACCTTCAGCTGGTCGATGGCGGCAGGACGATACACGTCGCCGGCCACGAGCAACGGTTTCTTATTACGCTTGGTTTTCAACAGGTTGGCCAATTTCGCCGCGTGGGTCGTCTTACCGGAACCCTGTAAGCCCGACATGAGAATGATAGCCGGATTGGCTTTGATGTTGATATCCACGGCCTCGCGCCCCATCAACTCGATGAGTTCGTCGTAGGTGATCTTCACCATCAGCTGGCTAGGCGACACGGCCTTCAGCACGTTCATACCCAGAGCCTTCTTCTTCACATCGTCGGTGAAATCCTTGGCAATCTTATAGCTGACATCGGCGTCCAGAAGGGCCTTGCGGACCTCCTTCATCGTCTCGGCCACATTGATTTCCGTAATGTAGCCCTGTCCCTTGATAATCTTAAACGCTCTGTCTAATCGGTCGGTTAAACTTTCAAACATTGTAATTATTGATTAAATCATTCAACAACAAACTATCAATCTTCCAACAAAACATCAACTTCATTTTTCAATAGAGGAAGATGTTTTATCACAATTGACCAAATAATCTCATTAGACACTTTATCATAACCATGAATCACATAGTTCCTTGTGTCAACAATTCTTCTTGCATTGGTTATCTTGAGGTCAGGATCCATTTTTGATAGACGGTTAACCGCTTCTCCTATAATCTCTATTTGCCTCTCAACCGCTTTTTGCAACATGTCATTCTTCTCATATTCCGAAAAGATCTTCTTACCCTCTTCGAAATATCCCTCTACACTACATATTGCATTCTGTATATCAAACAAATACTTTTTCTTAACATCATCCATAAATTCGCGTTTTAGTTCGCTCAATCGCCTTAATAAAGAAAGGGTTTGAAAGAGAACTTTCCATCACCAAGTCTATATCTCTCCCCAAAAGTTTGGACAATTTGTCTTTGAAATCAAAATAGTTGTCCGCATAATCAAGAAGCGGCACTTCATCCGTAAACGAAACCAGGAAGTCAATGTCGCTCTTGTCTGAAAACCTGTCCGTCAACACACTACCAAAAGCGAACAAATCCCTTACCTTGTATGCGTTACACAGGTTCCTTACGGCATGGATCCGGTTTTTCAACAATTCGTTCATAGTAATATTTTTCTACAACAGGTATAAATTTTCCAAGTTATATTTCACGGGTGCAAAGATACTCATTTCTCGGACACAAAAAACAACCTGTTCAATATTTCATTTCAACAACAATCTTCCAGGCGTTTTGATTTTTCCATTTGAAAATAAAATCATATTTTTGCAACGTCATTCAAAAAACAGAGATTATGATATTAACTACCACACCCACCATTGAAGGCAAACAGATCTGCAACTATCACGGCGTCGTGTTCGGCGAGGTCATCACCGGTGTCAATTTCGTAAAGGATTTCTTCGCGGGGGTTCGCAACATCGTGGGCGGCCGCTCCGGTTCCTACGAGGATGAGCTGATGAAGGCCCGCGACAATGCCCTGCGAGAACTGGAACAGCGTGCAATGGAAAAGGGCGCCAATGCCGTGGTCGGCATCGACATCGACTATGAGGTGCTGGGCCAGAACAACGGCATGCTGATGGTCACTGCGTCAGGCACAGCCGTGACGGTGGCATAAACAGAATGCAACGGCTGGGCGCAAAGCAACATCACAATATTCAATCATCTATTTTGAAAGAGACCGGCACCTGATAGAAACAACGTACCGGCTTTCCCATGTTTTTGCCCGGTGTCCACCTCGGCATTGACATTACTCCACGCAACGCTTCCACATCGCAATCGGGGAAAAGCGGGACCTTCACCTTTCCGTTGGTCAGCCGGCCATCCTTTTCCACCACAAACTCAACCAGCACGGCGCCCGTGATACGATTTTCCTTTGCCACCAGGGGGTATTTGATTTCACGTTGGAGATATGCATACAAAGAATCCTGACCGCCGGGGAACATCGGCATTTCTTCCGTAAAATATACCGGTGGCGCGGCACATTGGGACAAGTTTGGAACATCTTGTGCCCATCCGGCAAAACCATACAATATGATTGCCAGAAAGAATATGACTTTTACAATTGGTTTCATCATTTTTTTTGCAAAAAAACAAAATAATCTACAAATACCAAACAGGCAAAAATATTTTTCTATCTTTGCGTTCCTATTTTAACATCATTTATAATGAAAAGAGGTAAACGGACTTGTGAGTTTTTGAAGGAGGTGCGTCAGCGTGTGGCACGGGAGAACGACATCCCGCTGGAAACACGTGAATGTACCCACAAGGGCGATTGCCGCGGCACATGTCCCTACTGCGAGGCCGAGGTCCGCTATCTCGAACAGGAACTTTCCAAACGCCGCAGCCTCGGGAAGGCCGTGACGGTGGCAGGCATTGCTGTCTCCTCCATGATGATGGGCGGCTGCCACAGTTCGAGCCCTAAACTCCAAGAAACAGTGGAAATGCCGGAATCGACCACAGATATTGAGAAAATACATGATTCCAGTAAAGCAACGGAGCAAAAAGATTCAATACCCCACCCTGGCCAAATCGAAACGTATGAACTTGATGGCTTCGTAGAAGGCATTGACGAGGTCACGGAAACTAAATCGAATTGCCCCGGGCCAAAGGATACTACTTATAAAGATTTTTTAGATGGCGACATTGCATTGTGGGAAGAACCCGACGGGATAATCATAGATGTTTCTGATGATTGGGAAAGAAACGAGTGGCATTCCTCCGTTGGCGTGCCGACACAATGGCTTAAATCCCGGTTGGCCACCCCGCTGGACTTTCTCCGCAACCCAAAATACGACAACACCTACATCGTACTCATCATCAATAATAACGGCGAAGTAAAGGAGGTGGTATTTCAGCCAAAGAACGTGTTGTCATCCGCCCAGGAGCGGGCATTCCAGGAGGAGGCCACACGGATTCTGAAAACGATGCCGAAATGGGAAGGAGGCAACACGGCCGCCAGTTACGAGATTCCCATCCGCGACTTGCGCTAAATTCCAAACGCACACATCCGATTCCTTTTCCGGAAACATTGGTCTGGAAATGTGTGCGACAGGCAAACATAAACAACGAAATCCTCAATTTTGCATCCGCAATGACAATTTTTCGATTTTTTTACTAATTTTGCAGCCTCATTAAATCCAAGACACAGATTCAACAAATAAACATAAAACTATGTACACCAATTTCCAACAACATCTTCAGAAGGAACTGGCCGACATCAAGGAAGCCGGCTTGTACAAGAACGAACGCATCATCGCCTCTCCGCAAAGCGGTGAGATCACGCTGCAGGACGGCAGCAAGGTGCTGAACTTCTGCGCCAACAACTATCTGGGCCTCGCCAACGACGCGCGTCTGATCGCCGCCGCCAAGGAAGCCCTCGACACCCACGGCTACGGCATGGCCTCCGTGCGCTTCATCTGCGGCTGCTCCGACCTGCACAAGGCCCTGGAGAAGAAGATTGCCGAATTCTTCGGCACTGAGGACACTATCCTCTACGCAGCCTGTTTCGACGCCAACGGCGGTGTCTTCGAGCCCCTGCTCACCGAACAGGACGCCATCATCTCCGATGCCCTGAACCACGCCTCCATCATCGACGGCGTGCGCCTCTGCAAGGCCGTCCGCTACCGCTATAAAAACGCTGACATGGCCGACCTCGAGGAGCAACTGAAAGCCGCTCAGGCACAGCGTTTCCGCATCATCGTCACCGACGGTGTGTTCAGCATGGACGGCAACGTGTGCCCGCTCGACAAGATCTATGAGCTGGCCCAGAAATACGACGCCATGGTCATGGTCGATGAGAGCCACTCCGCCGGCGTGGTGGGCAAAACCGGTCGCGGCGTGACCGAGTGCTACAACCTGCGCGGCAAGATCGAGATCCTCACCGGCACCCTCGGCAAGGCTTTCGGCGGCGCCATCGGCGGTTTCACCACCGGTAAGAAGGAGATCATCGACATGCTCCGTCAGCGCTCCCGTCCGTACCTGTTCTCCAATTCCATTCCTCCGATGGTGGCCGCTGCCGGCTGCAAGATGGTCGACATCATGTCAGAGACCAACGAGCTGCAGGACAAACTGCACAGCAACACCGAATATTTCGTGGCCAAGATGAAAGCCGCCGGTTTCGACATCAAACCGACCGAGTCCGCCATCTGCGCCGTGATGCTGTATGACGCCAAACTGTCACAGGTGATGGCCGCCAAACTGCAGGAGGAAGGTATCTACGTCACCGGCTTCTACTATCCCGTGGTCCCGAAAGACCAGGCCCGTATCCGCGTGCAGATTTCCGCCGCCCACGAACCCGAGCACCTCGACAAGTGCATCGCCGCCTTCACCAAGATCGGCAAAGAGCTGGGCGTTTTGAAATAAAAAACATTTTAACCCTTATTATTAATTTAAAACATCAAAAAAATGAAAAAACTCGCTTTATTAGCAATTGTTTGCTGTGCCATGGTTTTCACCAGCTGCCACAGAGACCAACACACTTATTACACCACGATCAACTTCTCCCAGGCTGAAAACACCGAGAGTGTCATCAGCATCAAGGCCGTGTTGGGCACCATCAATGTGTACGGGATCGGCGATTACACCGTCACAGGCAAAGACGAAGGATACACCGATGTCAAGGCCAAAACCAAATACCTCGAATCCGTAGCCGGTATTCTGTTGCATGGCAGCGAAATCAAGACCCACATGGGTGCCGATGATTATTTCAACTACAAACTTTTCAGAAAAAGTGACAACGTTCTGTTGGAAGACACCAAATTCTATTTGAACACAGATGGTAATTTTGATTCTGCGAAAATAGCCGACAATGTGGAGGGCGGCGAATAATCGTCTCTAACTCAAAACAAAAAAAACCGCTCAATCGAGCGGTTTTTTTTGTTTTAAACACCAGAAGGAAGACTATCTATACGAAATCACACCTTTGGAACTTGTGGTGTCAACATCCACCACCTTCGCACCCACGAAGTTGATCTGCCAATCGGGAACGGTGTCCACCACTGCCGTATCAATGTGGAAGTAGAACGTTGTGTTTACAGTAGAGTTCGTGAATTCAGACGTAACATCCACGGTTTTCACATGCATCATACCATCCGTCACATACGGATTGCTGCCGATACGGTCGAGCAGGATGCTGGCCACGAGGTCGAAATCCTCACAAGTGGTCTCAAAATGTCCTGTAGAAGTACCGGACAGGGGAAGAACATACAGCATGATGCCATTCTCATCCAGGGGATTGGAGAAATACTCCAGGTCGCCCGTGGCAATCTGCGCACCATTCATCGTGAATTCGCCTCTGTACTTGCCTTCATATTGGGTGTTGTTGTTACGTTGGAAACAGCTGCCCAAGCTGATTGCCAACACCATAAAGACGGTAATGATTTTTGTCATAACTGTGATTTTAATAACGTTATTAATTCGGGTGCAAAAATAGCATAAAAAAAACACATACGGACAGATGGAATAATTTTTCCTTTTTTTTCATTCCAAAACCCTAAAACGGAATCGCGAAAAATTGTGTACTTTTGCAGCCTACAAAAAAACAACGACAATGAACATCGTAAAACCATCCATACCCAAGGGGACGCGGGATTTCACGCCGGCGGAGATGATGCGCCGCAACTACATTTTCGATACGATCCGCTCCGTATTCTACAAGCACGCCTATCTTCCCATCGAGACACCATCCATGGAGAATCTCTCCACCCTGATGGGCAAATATGGCGAAGAGGGCGACCGTCTGCTCTTCAAAATCCTCAATTCGGGCGATTTCACCCAGGGGGTTGACTTCCAGGACAGCAGCATGTCGGTCAACAAGCTGGCCACCAAGCTGTGCGAGAAAGGCCTGCGTTACGACCTGACGGTGCCCTTCGCCCGTTTCGTGGTGCAGCACCAGAACGACATCACCTTTCCCTTCAAGCGCTACCAGATGCAGCCCGTATGGCGCGCCGACCGTCCGCAGAAAGGCCGCTATCGTGAGTTCTACCAGTGCGACGCCGACATTATCGGCAGCACCTCCCTGCTCAACGAGGCCGAGCTGGTGGAGATCACGGATGAGATTTTCCGGAAATTCGGCATCGCAGTCACGATGAAGATCAACAACCGCAAGATCCTCTCCGGCATCGCGGAGGTGATCGGGGCCGCCGACAAGGTCACGGACCTCTGCACGGCGATGGACAAGTTAGACAAAATCGGGCAGGAGGCTGTCTGTGCCGAGATGGCAGAACGCGGTCTCACCCCCGATGCCATCGGAAAGCTGCAACCCGTCTTCTGTCTCGGCGGACAGACCAACGAGGAGAAGCTCGAATGTTTGAAGGCCTTGCTCGCCACCAGCGAAATCGGACAGAAAGGCCTTGAGGAGCTCACCACCGTGCTGGACTATGTGGCCGAGATGGGCATCACCACCGATTTGGAAATCGACATCACTCTGGCCCGCGGCCTGAACTACTATACCGGCGCCATCTTCGAGGTGAAGGCCAAGGACGCCTCCATCGGAAGCATCTCCGGCGGCGGACGCTACGACAACCTCACCGGCATCTTCGGACTGAAGAACATGTCGGGCGTGGGCATCTCCTACGGCGCGGAACGCATCTACGACGTGCTCAACGAGTTAGGACTTTTCCCGGATGAGATTCTGAATCCTGTCAAGGCCTTGTTCGTCAACTTCGGGAATGAGGATGAGAAATATGCCCTTGCCGCCCTGCGCGCCGTGCGCGAGGCAGGCATTGCGGCAGAAATCTACCCCGACAGCGTCAAGATGGGCAAGCAGATGTCGTACGCCAACGCCAAACACATCCCCTTCGTGGTTATGGCGGGTGAGAACGAACGCACAAGCCACACCTTCACCTGCAAGAACATGACCAGCGGCGAGCAGCATACCTGCACGCTACCGGAACTCATTGGAATGCTGACCACATAGTACTGACACCGAAAAAAAGACTGTCATGGAAACGCCCACCCTCCGACAACGCATCAACAGGGCCATCCGCAAGGCATGGGTCTCCCTCCGGCAATATACCCAGTTGCGGGACGACACCGACTACGAAGCCACCTTCGACTCCATCTCCAAGAGTGTGGTTTTCCGGGGAGTGAACGTCTGGGTTCTTTTCTTCGCCATCATCGTGGCATCGGTGGGGCTTAACGTCAACTCCACGGCCGTCATCATCGGCGCGATGTTGATCTCCCCGCTCATGGGACCCATCACGGGCATCGGATTCGCCGTCGGCACCTTTGACGAACAGCTGTTGAGGAAATCCCTTAAGAACCTGGCGTTCATGGTGTTCATCAGTCTGGTGGCCTCCACGCTCTACTTCCTCATCTCGCCCATCAATGATGCGCGCTCCGAACTTTTAGCCCGTACGCAGCCCACCATCTTCGACGTCTTCATCGCCTTCTTCGGCGGATTGGCCGGCATTGTGGCCTCCAGCCGGAAGTCGCAGTCCATCACCGTAATCTCCGGCGTGGCCATCGCCACCGCCCTCATGCCGCCCCTGTGCACAGCGGGCTTCGGCATCGCCACAGGACAAATATGGTACTTCCTTGGGGCCTTCTATCTATTCTTCATCAACTCCTTCTTTATCGCCTTAGCCACCTTCCTCATCGTGCGCTTCCTCCGTTTCCCTGAGGCCCAATACGTGGATGAGCGTCGGCACCGCAAGGTGAAACGTTTTATCACCATCCTCACCATCCTCGTCCTTATCCCCAGCATCTATTTGGCCACCGATGTGGTGCAAGAGGCGGCTTTCAACACTCAAAGCATCAAATTCGTGAAGGATTTGCGTTCCAGCGAAATGTTCCAGAACACCCAGATCATCGATGCCGACCGAGAATACCACCACCGCAGCCAATGCGTCACGCTTTCACTGATAGGCAAACCCATCAGCAACGAGGATATCGCCAAGCTGCAAGACGTGCTTCACACCCAATACGGGCTGAAAAAGGCCAATCTGGTTATCAAGCAGACAGGAGAGACTATCGACATCACCAAGCAGAATGAGATCATTGAAGATATTCTGAATAAAAAAGATGCCACTATTGCGAAACAGGATTCCACCATCATTGAACTGAAGTCCAAGATCAACGCCATCCAAGATGCCGAGACGCTCTCGCAGCAACTGGCAGAAGAGATTTACGCCCAATATCCGGCTGTTCAGGAGTTTGCCGTGACCGATATGGTGCAATACAACACCAGATCCTTGGAATCCAAGACGGTTGCGGTCGTGTATCTGCAATGGGACAACAACAGCCGTCATCAGGCTGACGAGCAGAAGCTGGTAAAATGGCTCAAAGTACGCATGAACGTTGACGAACTCAAAGTGATTCACTAATCCACCATCGTCCCTCTCCGTATGAACCCTGACAAGCATTTTCTTCCCATCACCAAAAAGGAGCTCGACTACCTCGGATGGGATTATGTGGATGTTGTCCTCGTGAGCGGGGACGCGTACGTCGATCACCCCTCTTTCGCCGCCGCTGTCATCGGGCGCACACTGGAGCGCGAGGGGCTGCGCGTGGCCATCCTGCCCCAACCCAACTGGAAAGATGATTTGCGGGATTTCAAGAAGTTAGGGAAGCCGAGACTCTTTTTCGGGGTAACCTCCGGCAATATGGACTCGATGGTGAACCATTACACAGCCAACAGGCGCCTGCGCAGCGACGACGCCTACACCGCCGGTGGCAAGGCGGGCTTCCGTCCCGACTACGCCACCACCGTTTACAGCCGCATCCTCAAGGAGTTGTTTCCGGACGTACCCGTCGTCATCGGGGGCATTGAGGCCTCCATGCGCCGTCTCTCACACTACGACTACTGGAGCGACACCCTCAAACCCTCCATCCTCATCGAGAGCGGTGCCGATGTGCTGGTTTACGGCATGGGCGAACGTCCCATCACTGCTTTGGCCAGGCTTTTCCAGCAACCCGACTGGCGAAACCATCTTCCTGATTGCCAACAGATTGCCTATCTTGACACCGATATCCAAAAATATGCCGACGAACAGCCCATCCTTCTACACAGCTATACAGAAGAGCTGAAGGACAAACGACGGTATGGCGAGGATTTTGTTTTATTTGAAACCGAATCCAACAAGCGGGAACAGCGGACCATTATTCAACCCTATGAGCATGGCAAACATGTTGTCGTGCGCCCACCCTACCCTGTGGCTACCGAGGCGGAGATGGACGGCTTTGCCCTCTTCGACCGGATGATGAACCTGCCGCATCCCAAATATCTCAAACGCGGCGACATACCCGCCTTCGAGATGATTAAAAATTCCATCACCTTGCATCGGGGATGCTTCGGGGGGTGCAGTTTTTGTGCCATCTCCGCACACCAGGGCAAACAGATTGCCTCGCGCTCCGACAAGTCCATCCTCGCCGAAGTCAAAGACCTAGTTTCCAGGCCCTATTTCAAGGGGCACATCAGCGATTTGGGCGGACCCTCCGCCAACATGTTCCGGATGCAGGGCCGAGACCTGAACCGTTGCCGCAAATGTCCGCGTCCCTCCTGCCTCACGCCCGAAATCTGTCCCAACCTCCAGCTGGACCATCACCCGCTCATCTCGCTCTATCGGAAAGTTCGTGAGATGGCAGGCGTGAAGCACGTCACCATCGGCAGCGGCATACGCTACGAGATGCTGCTGAACCACGACGCACGGGAAAACGAGCGCAACGGCCAACACAAATATCTGCATGAGATTGTAAAGCATCATGTGTCGGGGCGGCTGAAGGTGGCTCCTGAACATACGGATCCCGAAGTGCTGAAACTGATGCGCAAACCCAGCTTCGACCATTTCCTGGAGTTTTTGGATCTTTTTAACGAGGAAAACCGGCGTTGCGGCAAGAACCAGCAGCTCATTCCCTATCTGATTGGCTCGCATCCCGGATGTACGGTGGAGAAGATGGCCGCTTTGAGCCGTCTCACCCGCCGATGCCACCTCATCACCGACCAGGTGCAGGATTTCACCCCCACCCCGATGACCTTCGCCACCGCCATGTACTATTTAGAATACAACCCCTATACAGGCCAGAAAGTCCATGTAGCCAAAAGCCTGGCAGAGCGGAAAAAGCAGCATGACTACTTTTTTGCCAAGCCAGGCAGATGATAAAGGAATAACTGACAATTGTTGAATTGATATTGGACGTTGGGGATTACAAAGTTAAGAAATTAATGAATTAAGAGAATACTGTCTTTAATCTATAATCTCAACCTGCCAACTATTAATTATTAATTGTTAATTGTTAATTATTTACAGCACCGTTATCGTACTCTTGATCACCTTGCTGACGCCGTCCAGATCCTTGTATTTCAGGATGTACGGATACACTTGGTTATATTCCACCGGATTGTCGGTGTTGCCCCTCGTGCCGCACCATCTCAAATACTGTGGATCGCCCCTGTAGCTGTATATCAGCTCGCCCGTGCGCGTGAACACCGCAAACTCCACGTACTTGATCAGCTTCCACTGCGGTATCGTGAAGCAGTCGTTGCTGTTGTTATACGAAGAATAATTTGGATCTTTCGCCTTCCAGTTGTCTGACGGCGTGATGGCGTTCGCCAGATTCATGAACGGCTTGCACGTCGGAATCACAATCGTCCCGCTCGCCAGGCACGAATCCCGCTTGTTCATCACCGTCACCGAGTACGTCCCCGCCCGAACCACATTCAGCAGGCTGTCCTGGGAACCGTCGCTCCACGTCCACACGTAGTTCGTGTCACTCCCCTTGTCCGTCTCCAACACCGTCTCGAAATCCTCGCAGTAGTCCCTTCGGCTGCTGATGCTCACCTTCGGCTGGGATATCATCAGCATCCTCTTCACGATACTGTCGCACCCGTTCCACGCCGAATCTTTATATACAATCGGAATCACCTGGTGGTCATACTGCCAGATGTACGTAGAGTCGCTTATCTTCATCCGGTATTCCCCGTTCACCATCGAGCTCTCGCAGATCCGGATGGTGTCGCTCGTCACCGGGCATGTCACGTTCGCCGTGTCAAGTTTCACCCAGATGACCGTGTCCAGACAGTGGCACGCCTGAGTCTGGCTCGTGTTCACTCGCAGAAGCACCTTTATCGAATCCAGACGAACATTATTAAGGTATGCTGGGAAGGTGTCACGCACCAGCGTGTCGTTGGCACTGCCCATGCGCACCGTGTCGCCGGGAGCTCTTATCCAGAACCAGTCCAACACCGGCGAGGGATCATCCACCGTGTCTGCAGGGACAAAAATGGCACCTGCTCTAAACTCAGGGGTTATGATACGGTTTATGCTCGCATCCCGGAAGATGAGGTTATGCTGGCATTTTCCGGCCGAATCCACATAGCTAAAGTCTGGCACAAAGTCATACTTCTTAGTATGAGCCTCATACACAAACGGTACGCCCGTCTCCGACTCCATCTCGCATCGGTAGTAGGGCATCAACTGTTCACGAGGAATCTTCACCTTGTAAGGGTTAGTCGTAGTCAAATTCACACAGGTGTCTTTGTTCAATCCGTATTTCCAACGATAGCTTTGGGCATTGAAACCCCATGGGACCGAAAGTTCCACCGTGTCCATTTGTGGGCAGGCATCCACATTAATCTTGCCCGGCACCATCTTCGCCGTGAAATAAAGATAAGAATAGTGCTGTGAATAGCAGCATCCACGCATCAGCAATTGGAATTTCACAGCCTTATGATTCCGAGCTTGCTCCATCAGATTAAAGGCCACAATCACATATTTGGTACTTTGAACAGACCCACAATCATTAATGCTGAAACTATTTCCCGCATACCAACGCGATGGGGTCATATAATTAGGATTTGGGTATTGCCCGTCTGTTCCCTGCGCCAAAAAATAATACCGTGCATAAGGCCACTTCGTTTGATCATACGAGGTTATTCCCTGATGCAGATTCCCGTTTGTAATATAATCGTTCGGATAATACCCTAACGAAGGTATGGGTGTAGATGAAAACGCTGTATTATTTGCATTTGATGATTCAAACACTTGGATTGTAACCGATGGATTGTAGTCCCACGTATGACTTGGTGATTCCAGTACACACTGATAGGTAACCAACAAAACCGGATTTATTGTGTCCGGTATGAAATAATACTCCATTTTCTGGGATTTAGAATTACTCGTATGTGCCCCAATCCGCATCACCGTATCCTCATAATGATATAAGCCATCGTTATACTCATTCGAGTTCCACGCTAACGGATAAATAGGAAGATGTGCCGTCGAACCATTAAGACAAGCTCGGGGATCTTGAGGGACCTGACCTGCAGGACGATTCAACAATATATGACTCTTCTCTGAACCATACGTTGTCACACCCGCCGTATAAGTTATACTTCCCTCATTCAAAGCACTATTGCTGTTCGGAGCGGGACCATAATACGGCCGTGCCCACCTCTGATTCACATTTGAGCTTGTAACACTCTGCAAATCAGTCACCATAAAAGTCGTTGGCGAGCCTTGCATGATGCCGTTCATCACAGGTTGGGATTGTGCACAAAAGCACAAGGCAAAAGAGAAAGCCAGTAAAAATAAAATCTGTTTCTTCATATTTTGAGAATATAAGGTTTTCTATTATTGTTTAACTGAAAGCATTATTGTTTCACTACGGTTTTCGTCACAATGCCCTTGTCGGTCTCTATGCGGACCATGTAGGTGCCGGAAGGAAGTCCCTTGATGTCGATGGCTGTCGTCTGCCCGTCAGCCGACACTTTGCGGAGCAGTCGTCCCTGCAGGTCATACACGCAAACCTCCTTCATCGCAGCCATGCCCGATTGGATGACAAATTTCCCGATATTCGGGTTTGGATACAGCGTGATTTCGCTGGCATACGCCCCAACGCCCACGTTGCTGCCATAGTAAAAGGTCTTCTCCACCGAGCCTTGTGCTCCCGTTTCCGGATCCTCCACCTCCAACTTCACGCGGATGCTGTCGTAATGGTCAGGGATGGGTAACGCCAACACCGGATTATGGTCGTCTTGTGCAAAACAGGTCCATGCACTCCCCTCCTTTTTCCACGACCAGCGCAGACTGTTTGCCGGCACGATCACCGTGTCGTAAGGCACATTAATGGGACCTGCATTAAAAGCTGGGGTGATTTCCCGGATAAAACTCAAGTCGTTGAATTGGAACACCGTCGTCTGAGCAGAATCCTGCTGCGTGGCGGAAAAGTCCGCCGTAATTTCCGATATATGCGGACGCACCTCATACACGAACGGCACGCCCGTTTGCGACTCCATCTCACAGCGGTAATAGGGAAGCAGCTGGTTACGGGGAATCTTCACCTTGTACTGGTTATTCGTAGTCAAAACCGCACAAGTGTCTTTGTTCAACCCATGTTTCCAATGGTAAGTGTTGGCATCAAAGCCCCAAGGTACTGAAAGCTCCAGCGTATCCGCTGTCTGATGAGCATGTATTTTCCCCTGCACCATCTTAGCCGTAAAATAGCCGTAGGCATAATGCGCTGAAAAGCGGCATCCACGCACCAGCACTTGGAATTTCACAGCCTTATGATTCCGAGCTTGCTCCATCAAATTAAAGGCTACAATCAGATATCCAGTACTTTGAACAGACCCACAATCATTAATATTGAATGCATTTCCCGCATACCAACGCGATGGGGTCACATAATTAGGATCTGGGTATTGCCCATCTGTTCCCTGCGCCAAAAAATAATACCGTGAATAAGGCCAATTGGTATTGTTATAAGAGGCTATTCCCTGATGCAGATTGCCATTTTCGATATAATCGTTCGGATAATATCCTAATGAAGGTATGGGTGTAGATGAGAACTCTGTATTATTTGCATTTGTTGATTCAAACACTTGGATTGTAACCGATGGATTTTGGGCCCAATTATGACTTGGAGACTCCATCACGCACTGATAGGCAACCAACAGAACCGGATTTGTTGTGTCCGGTATGAAATAATACTCCATTTTATGGGATTTGGAATTACTCGTATGTGCCCCAATCCGCATCACCGTATCCTCATAATGAAGGCTGCCATCGTTATACTCATTCAAGTTCCATGCTACCGGGAAAATAGGAAGATATGCCGACGAACCATTAAGACAGGCTCGAGGGTCTTGGGGATTCTGACCTGCCGGACGAAGCAACAACACATGGCTATTCTCTGACACATACGTTGTCACACCCGCCGTATAAGTTATATTTCCATCATCCAAAGCACTATTACTGTTCGGATTGGGACCATAATACGGTCGTGCCCAGCTTGTATTCGCATCGCATGTCATAGGGTCCACCATAAAGGTACTCGGCGAGCCTTGCATGATGCCGTTCACTACGGGTTGGGAGGAGAGAGGGGCTGCTGACAACAAGCACACTATCAACAAGATTGCAGAGATTATAGTTCTTTTCATTCTGTATGATAACATTAATAGGTACAATTCAAACATGCGGTCAGAAAAACCGCACATTATGCTTAACGAATTGGAAGGCGAATTGTTGCAGGGGAAAGGAAGAAAATAGGTAATGACATAGAAGTTAATCCGATTTTTATGGATGATGCGCCTGTTTGACTCAATCAAGTTTTCACCATTGTATTCTTGTTTATAAGCATTCCCGTTTAATTCCCATAGTCCGCACAGCCGTGCGGACGCAACAAAACTCCCCTTCTGTTGCAGAAGGGGAGTTATCCGCGTGCGGCACCAAGGTGCCGCAAAGATACACCAACCCGAAGGCGAAATCAAGGCCTTTTAGAAATTATTTTATTGAGTCATCTATGCTACTTTCGTCCGAAGTCGGCGGGAATTTCGCCCCACAGCGGGGTGTTCCACTTGTATATGGGGTTTGTATAGGCGTTGTTCCGCAGCCAGTTCTCCGCCCGCACGAGGAGGTCGAAAAGCTCGGCGTTCTCTTCCGTGGGCAGGATGATGGACTTGTGTTTCTTCTGGCGCACCCAGGCAAGGGCCGTGATGCTGTCGGTGTAGATGGGGATGTCAAGATGGCGCTGTTTGCAGAAGGCGATGCCGTGCACCAGGGCCAGAAACTCGCCGATATTATTGGAGGCGTTGGGGAAGGGGCCCTTGTGGAACCAGACCTTGCGGGTAGCCGTATAGACGCCCCGGTACTCCATCTGCCGCGTGGCCGTGTTCCAGGCGGCATCCACCGACAGGCTGTTCAGAATCGGCTTGGGGTCGCCTTCGCGCAGCACCACCGGTGTTTTCGCCGATTTGGCCGGATGCGCCTGATAATAGGCCTCATAACCCATATCCAAAGCCTCACAGGCCTCCCGTTCCGTCTCAAACGACTTGTATTTCGCCCCTTCGTAATGGTCCACCTGGGCCTTGCACTCCGCCCACGTGCCATACACACCAGGCTGCACACCTGCCCAAACCACATAGTATTTTTTCTTTACCGCCATATCTTCAAAATATCGTATTTTTGCAGCCGGAAAAATCCCGGTATCCGTTTTGCAAAAATATCATTTTATTACCGAAACACAGACTATGCGATTTAGAAATTATCAACATTGCATCTTTTTTTTCGCCCTACTCCTTGGCACAGTCCTCTTATTGCCTTGCTGCCATCATATTGGGAACAAACAGGCCTCCGACATTACCGTAACCCATACTTTTCCGGACGGTAACTGGACATTTGAGGAGCAGGTCGTCAACTTCAACTTCGACATCGACGACACCACCAAATACTATAGCATCGGTTTTGTGCTGAATTACGACAGCACCATCAATGTGCTGGCTTCGTTGCCGCTGAACATCACGCTGGTGTACCCCGACAAGATGGAGACCTACGTCACCAGCCAGTTCAACTTCGACCCGGCCATCAACAAGAGCATCATGCCGACCGGCAAAAAGAATGTTTGCAACATGCCGTTAGTGGCCTTCCCGAAAAAGAAGCTCAACCAGAAAGGCACCTACACGGTCATCCTGTACCGGAAAGCGGAAAAATATGACAACTACGGATTCAACAGCCTGACTCTCAAAGTCAAAGATTTAGGAAAATCCGACAAATAGAAAATCTTCAATGGGCAGAATACTGGCAATCGACTACGGACAGAAGCGGGTGGGCTTCGCGGTGACGGACGAGCTCCAGATCTGTGCCAACGGGCTGGACACCATCCCTGTGGCACAGGCCTTCGACTATCTCAAGCAATATCTGCAGCGGGAGAAGGTAGATGTCATCGTCGTGGGCGAGCCGCGCAAGATGGACAACACGCCATCGGAATCCAGCCGATATATCGAGCCTTTTGTCAACCGGTTGCGAAAGGAGCTTCCTAACATCTCGCCCGGCACCACCCTCGCGCGCATGGACGAGCGGTTCACCTCCCGTCTGGCCTTCCAGACCATGATTGACATCGGGCTCAAGAAGAAGGACCGACAGAACAAAGCCCTGGTGGACAAGATGAGCGCGACCATCATCCTCCAATCCTATATGGAGCAACAAGAAATTATCAATCAACGAAATACCGAACTATGATTCTACCTATTTACGTTTACGGCGAACCTGTTCTTCGGAAAAGTGCCGAGGACATTGACGAAAAAGAGATTCTGACTCCGGACTTCCAGCAGCTCATTGCCGACATGTTCGAGACCATGTATCATGCCGGCGGCGTGGGCCTGGCCGGTCCACAGGTCGGCAAGTCCACCAGCCTGTTCGTCATTGACACCGAGCCTTTCAAGGAGACCTACCCCAAGGTGCAAATCTACAAGGGGGCCTTCATCAACCCCGTCATCACTGAGGAATGGGGCGAGGATTTCGTGTTCGCCGAAGGGTGCCTGAGCCTTCCCCAGATCAACGAGGATGTCACCCGCAAGTCGCAGATCCACATCGAATACTACGATGAAAACGGGCAGTTCCGCGAGGAAGACTTCAGCGGACTGGTGGCCCGTGTCATCCAGCACGAATACGACCATTTGGAGGGCAAGGTCTTTGTGGACCGTTTGTCGCCCATCAAGAAAATGGTGTTGAAACGACAGTTGAACGAAATCGCCACGGGCAAAACCTGTGCAGCCTACAAGACCGTATGCAAGCCCCGTTAAAACAGATTCCGATCCTGCTGCTGGCAGCCATCCTCCTGTTGGCCGGATGCCACTCGCGCAATGGTGGAGGCAAGCACAATGCCTTCAACAAGCGCCAGCGCAGCCTGTTGGAGTTGTACCAAACCGCCGACTCCATCTACTATAAGGAGGGCCGCATTGACACCGTCGCCTTCGGGCAGTTCATCCGCAGTGCCGTCCCATACGCCGCGGCGCATCCGCACGACACCATCGCGCCGGAGATGCTCTACCGCGCCGGCATCGGCAGCATGATCCTGGCCAAAGCCGCCACCACACCGGAAGAGACCGCCCAATGGGCCAAGGAGGCCTTGAGCATTTTCCGAACCTTCCAAGAGACGTACCCCGACCATGAGCAAGCCCGAATGTGCTACTACCAGCGGGGCATCGTCTATGACGACATCCTGCAAGACCATCGCAGCGCGGAAGAGGAATTCCGCGACTTCATCCACCTCTACCCCGACGATCCATTAGCCCCGCAACTAAAACAGTATCTGTCGCTTATGGGAAAATCAGAAAAGGAAATAGAGCAAGCCTTGAATATCCGTTAGAACTCTAAGGACATCTGGTTTTTCAAATGGAAACTCCGGCGATGATAGGGTGTGAGGCCGTATTGCCGGACCGCCTCAATATGTTTGGGTGACGGGTAGCCTTTGTTATGTCGCCAGTCGTATGCCGGAAATTCGGCATCAAGGCGGCACATCAGCTCATCACGGTATGTTTTGGCTAAAATGGAAGCGGCAGCAATGGAGAGGAAAGTGGCATCACCCTTCACCACACAATGGTAGGGGATTTTCCAGCGGTCGGTGAAACGGTTGCCGTCAATGAGCAGCAGGTCGGGCTTCACCGACAGGCGGCCCACCGCATCGTTCATGCACTGCACCGAGGCGTTCAGGATATTGATGCGGTCAATCTCCTTTTCCGACACCTCCGCCACACAGAAGGCGACGGCGTCCTGCTCGATCTGACGGCGCAGCGCCTCCCGTTTTTTCTCCGTAAGCTGTTTGGAATCATTGATATCCGCATTTGTATAATCGTAAGGCAGAATCACTGCGGCGGCGCATACAGGACCAGCCAGGCAACCGCGGCCCACCTCATCGCAACCGCATTCCAGCAGCGGCACATCCGAAAAATGCGATTTCAAAGACATAGCAACACAATTACAACCGCAATCAGAATATCATTCAACAGACGACGGTTTTTCAACAGGCTCATCATACTGTACAGCAATGTGAGCGGCATCATCAAATAAATCAATGCCGGGCGGAACGCATATTGGGAGAACACCAGTGCCACCAGCATGACCACAAACAGCAAAATAATGGTAAGGAAACGCTTCCGCAACACGATAAGCTTGGTGTCGAAATAGCGGGTGAGCACCGCCACCATGTAGATGACGCCCAACAAAAGGAAACCTGTCAGCACATAGTCCATCACCTTCAACGATGTGAAATGCCGAATGATGCCAAAGTATTCCACCTGCCTGATTGAATGGACGATAACAGATGTACTATCGGTAAGAAAACCGACGGCGAACACGTATGCGTACACCATCTCGAAACCGCAAATCAGAATGATGATTTCCTTGAAACTGGAAATACGATTAGCCAGAAGTGCCATCATGATGAAGAGCAGAATCCATACCGAATAGGGGTCGAGCAACGTGCAGAGGCCCACCAGGACACCGGAGGTGAAAATGCGGTTTTTCACCGGTTGTTCATTGGCATCGCGGTTGTTGATCAACAGTATGGTGGCCAACACCGGCAGAGTGACCCATGTGGGGGAAAAGGTATTCAGGAAACGTCCGACCAAAAGCAATCCCAGGAGGAGTACCACCGGCATCCAGGTCTTATTGTCATAGAATTTGCTGATCTGGAAAAAGCGTTGGACCTGCAGCGACAGGAAGAGCAGGAGCAGCAAGGCCGTCACGCGCATGGCAAGCGGGCGGGCGGCCAGCCACACATGAAGCGACGGGTAGAGGATGCCCTGGCCCTCGGGCGGGCAAAGCGTCATTTGAGTGAAGATGACGTATCCCGCGCCCACCAGCAGCAGGACGATAAGAATCCATTGCAATACGATATGTTTGTTCAGGAAATGGAACATACCCTAAAATTTGACGCGGCAAAAGTAAGAAAAAAGCCGCATAACTTCCGCTCCAAAATACGGCTCCAATCCGGAGGTGTTCTCCAACAAATCTCGGAGGCGGACATCCTCGGCGGGCAAATCCCCATTTTCGTAAAATTCGTAACGGCGGGCCACCAGTTGGTCATCCTGTAAGCGTATCAGGCCGTTATCCAGTCTATCGAGGGCATCCTCCACCGTCATCCAATAGTAATATCCCATCCGTTGGGCGGTCAGGCAGTCGGCAAGGCCGGCATCTGCCAGCACGCGAGCGCGTTGTTCCCCCGTCCAGGATTCTGCCACGGGCACCACCTGCTTGCCGGTGAAGACGGCAGCGAAGAGTGCGGCGGCGGTATAGACAGAATGTTCCGCGAGGAGAGCGAAAGAAGAGTCTTGGATTGTATCCAACTCATTCATTATAGGAGCGATATGTTGCACCAGACGGGCATTGGTAATCAGGGTGTCACCATACTTCAATGCGGTAATGTTGGGGTGTATCCGAACCTCTTGCAGGAAGCGGGACAGGAATTGCGAAGTGTCCATGTTGATAAGTTTTACGATGCAAAGATAATAAAAACGTCCGTAATCCACGAAATTAATGTACTTTTGCAGCCTTTTTTCAAACTTTATATTAAAGATAAAAAATAAGAAAAGATATGAGACAAAAAGTACTTCTTCAATTCCTGTTCGCATGTATGCTGATGATGGCCGGCGCGCCCATCTATTCGTTAAAAGCCCAGACGGACACGATACCGGTGTCCGGACATAACATTGTGATAGGTTGTTCGGGATACATCGTCCCGACGACCGATGCCAATGGGTATTGCATCACCAACAATAACGGTTCGATTACCATAAATCCTCCCACCGGATGCGGTGTACATCTGGATGGGTCATACATCATCACCGACTTCACTTTTAATGGTGTGGTTGAATTCAAGGACCACATTTACATCTACAACGGGCCATCCACATCCTCACCTTTACTGGCAGACGCCACCGATGCCGG
This sequence comes from Bacteroidales bacterium, assembly GCA_024682995.1. Classification (GTDB taxonomy): domain Bacteria; phylum Bacteroidota; class Bacteroidia; order Bacteroidales; family WCHB1-69; genus F23-D06. Next base: position 30,172 of record JAIKYR010000153.1, read on the forward strand.
CTATGTGAATGTCACCTCAACCGGTCCGATGACAATAAAATTCACCACCAACTACATGTTCCAATACAACGGATTCCGGCTCAAATACACCTGTGTGGCCGGTTGCGACTGCGAGAATGACTATCCGTTGGCCTTTTCCTGGAGTAACGACACGCTGACAGTGGAATGGATACCCTCCCAATCTGGAACCTCCACCGGCTACACGTTGGAATACGGCCCTGACGGATTTGTACCGGGCACCGGCACCATCATTTCCGGCATCACCGAACAACGATACCGTATTACGGGCCTCATTGCCAAGAACAAATACGACTTCCGACTACTCTATCCCTGTTCTGGAACATCCAATGCCGTGACTGGCAGCTACACCATTCCGGAAACTGTCATGTGTATTGACATGCAGGACCTGAATCGCTCGAATATCACCTGCACCTATGGCGGTTACGGAAGCACGGGCAGTCCTTACGAACATATAGGCATTGTGGCTAGTCATCACAATGTTGTCCCCCGACAGAGCTTTGACCCATACACAGGGGGATTACTTCAGATGATTCCTGACGGGGAAACCTACTCTGTCAAATTAGGAAACGCATTACCTGCTGAAAGCGAAAGCATTGCATACACGTACACCGTAGATACCACCATAGGCGACATCATCTTGTTGAAATATGCGGCTATTATGGAGTTACCCAATCACTCTTTAGTTTCTCAGCCGCGTTTTGAAATTGACGTTTTTGACGAAAATGGACAACCCATCTCATTTGTTAATCACGAGGATTTCCAATTAATCTCCAGCCAAGACTTGGGGTGGAACAAGTTCCACTACCGGTCGGCATCTGGCATCTTCAACGGAACCCGACCTTTATACGACCCTCATTACGTTCTTTGGAAAGACTGGACTAACATCGGTTTTAATGTCTCGGCCTATCATGGTCAAACCATCACCATCCGACTGACCAACCGCGACTGCGGTGAAGGTGCCCATTGGGGATTCGCCTATTTTAATCTGGGATGCCAAAAACAAGGAACTCATTGTGAATATATCCGAGATACCATTTGTGCCAACCAACTTCCCCAATACAAAATTGCAGGATATTCCTTCCCGAAAACTGGAAACTATATCATCCCTGTTCAGGCGCAGGACAGCACCGACAGTGTGATCATGCGGTTAGAACTGTGGGTGTGGGACAACCATACCGACACCGTCATTTTGGCGGACTGTTCCAGCGAATTTCCCATCCAGTACGCGGGAAAGGTCACCTTCCGTGGCGAGACAGAGACCACATTGAGTTTCTCTGCCGACACCAATGGATGCCCTATATTCACTCATTTCAAGGTCACGGCGTACCCAAGCTACAACGACACGCTGCCTGTACACATCTGCAAAAGCGAGCTACCCTACATCTTCGGGAATGACACCCTGGACGCTCCCGGTCTCTACACTCACTCCAGCAGCACCGAATTCGGTTGCGACAGCATCCTTACCATAGAACTGATGGTTCATCCGGTCTATTATGTCAACGACACCCTCACCGACACCATCTGTTCCTTCTACCTCCCCTACCCGTATGGTGACAGTCTTTTCTATGAGACGGGTATCTATGATTTCGACCTGCACAGTGCCTACGGCTGTGACAGCGCGCATATCCATCTCGACCTGACCGTGCTGAAGACGCACACCGACACATTGGAGTATTCGGTCTGCCAGAACGACTTCCCCTTCGAGCTTGACAGCGTCAACGTCTTCAATGAGGCGGGAACATTTTACATTAAACATGACGACACGTTGCAGTGCCACGACATCACCGTGGTCATCCTGCACAGCCTACCCTTCCATGACGACACCCTGACGGTGGACCTCTGCGATGTGGAGCTGCCCTTCGCCTTTGCCGACTCGCTCTTCACAGAGACGACCGTTTACACGCATTTCGACACCACGCTGCTGGGCTGCGACAGCAACACCACGCTGGTTTTGAATGTGCATAAGACCTACACGGAAGTGGACACGGTGGAAATCCAGACCTGCCGTGCCGACCTGCCCACGCTGGTCCGGGACTCCTTGCTGACCGAAGAGGGCGTTTACACGTTCCATGCTCTTTCGGAGGCGGGCTGTGACAGCATCACGGACATCATCCGATTCACCATTCTGGAGCATCCGGCTGACACATTGGAGCTTATCCTCTGCAGCAACCAGTTCCCCTACGAGTACAAGGACACCCTCATTGACAGCGCCGGCACCTATTTGCTGCGTATCCCTGCTGACAGTCTTGGCTGCGACACGTTCCGCCTGTTGACCCTCCGTGAGGTGCCCATCTACCACGACACGTTAATGGTGGTAACCTGTGCCAACGAGCCTTACGTCATTGGGGATTCCGTTTTCACCGTTCCCGGCACATACGATGTGCCCATGTTCAGCGAATACGGCTGTGATAGCCTCATCACGGTCTTTCTGAAGCATAATCCCGTCTATCATTCCGAGACCTTTGAAGTGGCCATCTGCGTGACAGACCTGCCCTACATCTATGGTGATTCCTCATTTTATACCGAAGGATACCACGAAATACCGTATCAGACCATCCACGGCTGCGACAGCATCATCGCCATCAATCTGACCATCAATCCGATCATATACAATTCCGACACATTGTACCATGAAATATGCCGCAACGAATTGCCGTTCATGGCTTTCGGGCGCGAGCTGAATGCCGAGGGAACCTACACCTATGTCACCTCATCTCTGGTTACGGGCTGTGATTCCGTGTTCTACTATCATCTGACCGTGCATGACAATCCGGTGGTTGCCATTGAGGGTGACAACCATTTGTGTGAAGGTTCCAGCACGATGCTCACGGTGCAGCCGGCTATGAGTGCGTACCAATGGAACAACGGTTTCACCAGCCAGCTCATGGAGATACACCAGCCCGGCAGTTATTCTGTCACCGTCACGGACGAGCACGGCTGCCAGAGCAGCGCACAGAAGACCGTTGCCGCGGCCAGTCTGCCCAACATCCAGATCAGCGGCAACCAGGCCATCTGTTATGGTGACAGTGCCGTGCTGACGGTATCGGGCGGCAGCAGCTACCGCTGGGAGAGCGGCAGCACCAACAATCGTATTGTAGTCTATCCCACTGCCACCACCACCTACCGCGTGACGGGCACAGATGCCACGCCATGTTCCAATGAGAGCCAGTTCACGGTAACGGTGCGCAATCTGCCCACGCCGAGCATCAGCGGCAACAATGTCATCTGCCAAGACGACAACACCACCTTCACGGTCAGCAACAGCCAATCTTACCGTTGGTCCACAGGCGCAACGGCTAACCATATCACCGTGCAACAGGCCGGTGTCTATTCTGTTACGGTGACGGATGCCCACGGCTGCAAGGGAAGCACAAGTCGTGAGCTGACCGTCAATGCAAAGCCGGAGGCCCGCATCTCGGGTGCCAGCCACTTCTGCAGCGGCGAAAGCAGCGTCCTCAAGGCGGAACCGACAGCCGCAGCCTATCTGTGGAGTTACAACGACCTGTCCGACCAGTCCATCACCATCACGGAGGGCGGCGTTTATACGGTCACCGTCACGAATGTACACGGATGTTCCAACACGGCCTCCAAGACCATCACCATTGACACGCTGCCACGCATCGTGATCACCGGCGACCAGATCATCTGCAAGGGTGAGAGTGCCGTGCTGACCGTCTCAGGTGCTGACAACTACATTTGGGAAAACGGAAGCAGCGACAACCAGATCACCGTCTATCCGACAGAAAACACCACCTACCGTGTCACGGGAACCAACAGCACATCCTGTACGAACAAAAACTCCTTCTCCATCTCCGTAAAATCCCTTCCCGTTCCGACTATCACTTCCAACAAGAATGCCATCTGCCGGGGTGATAGTGCCGTGCTGACAGCCTCTGTTGGCAGCCTCAGTGCCGGCAGTTCCTACCACTGGTCCAACGAGAAGACGACCAACAAGATCACCATCTATGATGCCAGCACTTACACCGTCACCGTCACCGACCCGTACGGTTGCCAAGGCACAGCCCTTTACAACCTGACCGTCAATGAGAATCCGAATGCGGTGATTTCCGGCATCAACCATTTCTGCGAGGGAGGCCAGACCACCCTCAAGGCCATGCCGGACGGCTGTTCCTATCTCTGGAGCCACAACGGCATGAGCGACCAGACCATCACGATAACCTCCAGCGGAAGTTACGTCGTCACCGTCACCAATGTAGCGGGCTGCAAGAGCGTAGCGTCCAGGGATGTCACCACCGACCCGCTGCCCATCATCAACATCACCGGAAACTCTGCCATCTGTATGGGTGACAGTGCCGTGCTGATGGTTTCTGGAGCCAACACCTACCGTTGGGACAACGGCAGCACCGCTGCCCGCATCGTGGTCCATCCCACTTCTGAGACCACATACCGTGTGACGGGCACCAACCTCACGCCCTGTTCCAATGAGAGTGCCTTCACCGTATCGGTGCGGACATTGCCCACGCCGACCATTTCCGGCAACAACATAATCTGCCAGGGTGACAATGCCACCTTTATAGCCAATGGTGGTCAACACTACAGCTGGTCCACAGGCGTGCAGAGCGACCGCATCACCGTCAGCGAGGCCAACACCTACCGTGTGACGGCCACCGACCAGTACGGCTGTAAGAGCACCGCCATCCGTGACCTGACCGTCAACGAGCGACCCAATGTGCTTATCTCCGGCAACAGTCATTTCTGTGCCGGACAGAGCAGCACGCTCAAGGCCATGCCGAACAACTGCACCTACCATTGGAACCACAATGAGATGACCCAGCAGGAGATTACCATCACCAACGGCGGCACCTACATTGTAACCGTCACCAACACCTACGGATGTTCCAACACTATGACTAAAGAGGTCGTTCTTGACACCGTGCCAATTCTCAACATCTCGGGCAACGCTGCCGTATGTCTTGGCGATAGCGCCGTGCTGACGGTTACCGGAGCCAACACCTACCGTTGGGACAACGGCAGCACCGGTGCCCGCATCATCGTCGTCCCGACGGCGCAGACCACCTACCGTGTGACGGGTACCAACAACACGCCCTGTTCCAGCGACAACTCCTTCACGGTCTCCATCCGTCAGCTGCCCACGCCCACCATTTCCGGCAACAACAGCATCTGCCAAGGGGAGAGTTCCCAGTTCGTCGCCACCGGCGGGCAGCAGTACCGCTGGTCCACGGGCGTGCAGGGTGACCGTATCACCGTCAGTGAGGCCAACACCTACAGTGTGACGGCCACTGACCAGTATGGTTGCAAGGGCACCAACACCCGCGACCTGACTGTCCACGAGCGGCCTGACGCCCTCATTTCGGGCAACAGCCATTTCTGTGCCGGACAGACCGGCACTCTTCGGGCGATGCCGAACAACTGCACCTACCGTTGGAGCCATGACGAGCAGACCCAGCAAAACGTGACCATCTCCTCTGGCGGCACCTACATGGTAACCGTCACCAACACTTACGGATGTTCCAACACTGCCTCCAAGGAGGTTGTCCTTGACACCGTACCCATCCTCAACATCACAGGCACCTCCGCCATCTGTATCGGCGACAGTGCCGTGCTGACGGTTTCCGGAGCCAACACCTACCGTTGGGACAATGGCAGCACCGACGCCCGCATCGTGGTCTTCCCGACGACGCAGACCACCTACCGTGTGACGGGCACCAACAACACACCCTGTTCCAACGACAACTCCTTCACCATAGCGGTGCGGGATCTGCCTGTGCCATCCATTACGGGCAACAACACCATCTGCCAAGGTGAGAATGTCGTCTTCGTCGCCAACGGCGGACAGCAGTACCGCTGGTCCACAGGCGTGCAGGGCGACCGTATCACTGTCAGTGAGGCCAACACCTACAGTGTGACGGCCACCGACCAATATGGTTGTATGGGTTCGGCCACCCGCGACCTAACCGTCAACGAGCGGCCCAATGCGGTGATTTCCGGCAACACCCATTTCTGTGCCGGTCAGAGCAGCGCCCTCACGGCCATGCCGAACAACTGCTCGTACCGTTGGAGCCATAACGACCAGACCCAGCAGACCGCAACCGTAACCGCCGGCGGCCACTACACGGTCACCGTGACCAACAGCTATGGTTGTTCCAACACAGCCACCAAGGATGTCATCATGGATACTTTGCCCATCCTCAACATCACGGGCACATCTGCTATCTGCCTTGGCGACACTGCCGTGCTGATGGTCTCCGGGGCCAACAGTTACCATTGGGACAACGGCAGCACCGATGCCCGCATCATCGTCTTCCCGACCACGCAGACCACCTACCGTGTGACAGGTACCAACAACACACCTTGTTCCAACGAAAGCGCTTTCACCGTATCGGTACGTTCGCTGCCCACTCCGACTATCAGTGGAGGCAACGACATCTGCCAGGGTGACAGTTCCCTCTTCATCGCCCTCGGCGGCAGCACCTACCAATGGTCCACGGGTACCACTGGCGACCGTATCACCGTGCGCAATGCCGACACCTATACGGTCACAGCCACCGACCAATACGGATGTAAGGGTACCGCCAACCGCAGCCTGACCGTGAACCGCACTCCGGATGTGCGCATCAACGGATCCTCGCTCTTCTGCCAAGGCCGTTCCACCACGCTGACTGCTGTGGGAGCATCCACATACGAGTGGCAGGAGACTGGCGACATCACCCAAAGCATCACCGTCAGCCAGCCGGGCACCTATACGGTCATCGGCACCAGCGACAAGGGATGCCGCGCCACCGCAAGCAAGAGCATTTCCACCACCCAGGTTTCCAACGTCTCCTTCTCCGGAAGCACCTCTTTCTGTCACGGACAGAGCACCACGCTGACCGTCATTGGTGACAACCAATACACTTACGATTGGAATAACGGATTGAGTACAAGCTCCATATCCATCACTACACCGGGTATCTACTCTGTCACCATCACGGATGCGCACAACTGCCAGAAGATACTGACCACCACCATCATTGAGAACCAGCTGCCCACGCCTGTCATTTCCGGAAACTTGGAGATTTGCGAAGGCAACACCACAAAGCTGACCGCTTCGGGTGGACAGACCTATCTCTGGGACGGCTATTTTACCACCCCGTCCATTACGGTGAGCAATTCCGGCACCTACAATGTCACGGTCACCAACATCAACGGGTGTTCCGCTTCCACATCGGTGGACGTTACGGTGCATCCCAAGCCGACCATCCAAATCATGAGTAGCCGAGACCACGTGTGCAGCAGCAGCGAATCCATCACCCTGCGCGCCATCGTGCCGAACGGTGTCTCTTATTTCTGGAATACAGGACAAGAAACGCAGTCCATCACGGTGACACCGGGAACCACGAACACCTACAACGTATATGTTTTCGACAGTCACGGGTGTTCCAACACCTCCACCATTACCATTCAGGTGAGTCCGGAGATCACGCCGTTCATCACCGGCAATACATCCATCTGCCAGGGTAACAGCACCACGCTGATAGCTTCCAGCAACGCTATCACGCCCGAATACCAATGGAGTACGCATCAGGCCAGCAACAGTATCACAGTCAACACGCCGGGAACCTACACAGTCACCGTCACGGACAATTCCGGCTGTACGGGTACGGCCAGTGTTGCGGTGAACGTCAATGACCTGCCCAACGCGATCATCAGCAACCGCACCACCATCTGTCAGGGCGACACCGCCACGCTAACGGTGCAGACCGACCCGAACTGCGCGGTGGTTTGGCGTACGGAGACGAGTGCCACCGATCTGAGCAACCAGAACACCTTGCGTGTGACGGAGCCCGGCATCTATATGGCGGTCATCACCAACAGCAACGGATGTTCGGTGGTCCGTTCCACGGAGGTGGTACGCAATCCAAAACCGCAGGTCAGCATCAGCGGCAACACGCTTATCTGCCAAGGCAACAACACCACACTTTTTGCGGAGGGTGACTCCACGAACGACTACCAATGGGCTGCTGCCCACAATCGGGTACTGGAGGTTTCCACCCCCGGCACATACACGGTTACGGCGACCAACACCTACAACTGTTCCAGCACCGCCTCCGTCCAGGTGACGGTACGCGAGCTGCCCACGCCGTCCATCAGCGGCATCTCGACCATCTGTCCCAACGGTTCCACCACCTTGACGGCCACTCCCGCCACCACCTACCGTTGGTCAACGGGTGACACCTTGGGCAGCATCACGGTCTATCCCACTGCCGATACGGTCTATTCCGTCAGTGTCACCGACGAATACGGCTGTTCGGGCAGCACCTCCTATCCGGTGCATATCAGCCCGCTGCCGGTTGTCGCCATCAGCGGCCAGTTGGAATTCTGTTCCGGCAACAGCACCACGCTGACCGTCACGCCGGGCTACACCTACCTGTGGTCCACACAATCCACTGCCAACAGCATCACCGTTTCGGATGCCAACACCTATACCGTCACAGCCTACAATGAGATCGGCTGCCAGAGCACCGCATCCGTCACCACAACAGTCCATGCGCTGCCTGAGCTCAACTTCGGCATGCAGCATGACATCTGCAATGGCGAATCCTACACCTACGTGCTTCCTGCTGATTCCAACCTCTCCTATCTTTGGTCCAACAATGCCACGGGCAATACCCTGACAGTGCAGACCGCCGGCACCTATTCGGTGACTGTCACCAACCAATATGGCTGCAGCCGTTCGGCCTCCGACCAGCTGATTGTCCACAATCTGCCCACGCCGACCATCACAGGTGAGACATCCGTGTGCCGCGGGACTACCACCATGCTGTCCGTATCGGGCGGTACCCGCTATCATTGGTCCACCAATGCCTATACCAACTTCATTCAGGTCACTCCGAACAACAACACCACCTACTCGGTGACGGCCTACAACGAATACAACTGCAGTGCCACAGCCTATCACAGCATTGCCGTCAAGGTGTTGCCCAGCATCTTCTTCTCCGGTGAGACCACCTTCTGCGAAGGTTCCTCCACCAACATTACGGCCTCCGGCGGTTCCAACTGCACATGGAGCACGGGATCAAACAACAACACCATTACGGTCAGCACACCCGGCACCTATTCGGTGACTGTCACCAATCTGCAAGGATGCCAGAGTTCCGACACCATCTCGGTCCACACCCGTCCCAATCCTGTCGTCCAAATAAGCGGTTCCAGCATGATTTGTGCGGGCGGTTCCGTCACGTTGAATGCCACGGGCGGCAGCACCTACGAGTGGAGTACGGGGTCCACGAACAACAGCACGACCGTTATGCCCACCGTCACCACTGACTATTCCGTGACGGGCTATGACCAGTACGGCTGTTTCTCCACGGCGCACAAGACCGTCAACGTGGAGGCGTTGCCCGACATCCACATCAGCGGCACGAATGCCATCTGCTACGGCGACAGCACCACGTTCACCGTCACAGGCGGAAGCCAATACCATTGGAACACAGGAGCACAGGGTGACCACATCCGTGTTGCCAATGCGGGCAGCTACACCGTCACCGCCACCTCCACCAATGGCTGTTCTTCCTCTGAGAGCATCACGTTAACCCTTTATCCCACGCCGGTAGCCTCCATTACGGGTGCCACCTCGATATGTGAGAACACCTCTGCCACGCTGATTGCCCAAGGCGGCGATTTCTACCATTGGAATACTGGCAGCACCAGTCCGACCCTGACCATCACCAGCGGAGGCACCTATACGGTTGAGGTCTCTAACGGCTACGATTGTTCGTCCACAGCCTCCATCACCGTAACGGACCTCTCCGCTCCCACCCTATACCTTTCGGGTGCGGGCAGCATCTGCGAAGGCAGCGGCACGCATCTGGTTGCCTACGGCAACGCCGCCCAATACCAATGGAGCACGGGTGAGACCGGACAGGATGTCACCGTCACTCCGACGACATCCACCCTGTATCACATCACCGCCACCAGTGCCAACGGATGCCTGAAGACCGACAGCCTATACCTTACGGTGAACCCCACCTATCATGTGGACATTCTCGGTTCCATTTGCGAAGGTGCCACCTACACCCAGAATGGCTTTGACATCCCAGCACAGAACGAGCCGGGCGTGTTCACCTTTGACCGAAACCTCTCCACCATCCACGGGTGCGACAGCACTATCACGCTGACGCTTACCGTGAAGCCGCTGCCCGTGCTGCCAGATTCCATCACCGGCAACCCGCGCATCACGCATCACGGCAGCTACATCTTCTCCGTGGCGAGCACGCAATACGCCAACACCTTCGAATGGCGTGTCTCCAACCTCAACTGGACATTCAACACCAACACAAACCTCAACACTATCACGTTGAATGTGGAGCAGAATGGTTCCGGCATCCTCACCGCCAAGGCCATCAACGAATGTGGCTTCCGCGAGGTCAGCCTGGACATCTACTGTAACGTCTCGGTGGACGAGTACACCAACGAGAGCAACATCCTGGTTTATCCTGTTCCCACCTATGACCAGCTGAACATCAACCTTGAGCAGGCCGGTGACAATGTGGATAAGATTCTGATTTACGATTTGTCAGGACGAGTAATCCAAAGCGTGCCCGTCACAGAAAGCCTTGTGCGCATCAGCTGCGGACAATTTGCTGCCGGACAATACCTCATCCGCTTCCTCAATGCCGACGGGAAAACGGTGGACACCCGGAAGATTATCATCAGGAGATAACATTGTTTCTTTTTCATGCTAAAACAGCAATCATTTTTCATGATATCTAACTCTCAATCACAATTATAATGGAATACAATTTTCGCGAAATCGAGGCCAAATGGCAGAAAATCTGGAAAGACTCCAACATCTACCAAACATCCATAGACCCGTCCAGACCGAAATACTACGTTTTGGACATGTTCCCCTACCCTTCGGGGGCCGGACTACATGTGGGCCATCCGCTGGGCTATATCGCTTCGGACATCTATGCGCGGTACAAGCGCCAGAAGGGGTTCAACGTGCTGCACCCGATGGGCTATGACGCCTTCGGCCTGCCGGCGGAGCAATACGCCATCCAGACCGGCCAGCATCCGGCCATCACCACCGAGAAGAACGTAAACCGCTATCGGGAGCAATTGGACAAGTTAGGATTCTCCTACGACTGGAATCGCGAATTCAAGACCTGCGACCCCGACTACTACAAATGGACCCAATGGACCTTTATCCAGCTTTTCAACTCCTACTATTGTAACCAGGCAAACCAAGCCCGTCCCATAGGCGAGTTGGTTGAGGCTTTTAAGACATCTGGGACAGACGGATTAGACGTGGCACAGACCAATCCGCTCTCTTTCACCGCAGATGAATGGAATGCAATGAGTGAGAAGGATCAGCAGGAGATTCTGATGAATTACCGTCTGGCCTATCTGGCTGACACATGGGTGAACTGGTGTGCCGGTTTGGGCACAGTGCTCGCCAACGACGAAGTGGTGAACGGCCTCTCCGTGCGCGGTGGCTTCCCGGTGGAACGCAAGCTGATGCGGCAATGGATCCTGCGTGTGTCCGCATACGCGGAACGTCTGCTTCAGGGTTTGGAACAGGTGGACTGGACCGACTCGCTCAAAGAGATCCAGCGCAACTGGATCGGACGCAGCGAGGGTGCCGCCATCTGGTTCCCATTAGCCGGTGAAGGACAATACGACTGGAAGAGACTCTACATGGGTGGCAACTTCGACGGACTGCAAAATGAGGTTTCGTTCGAGATTTTCACCACCCGTCCTGACACCATCTTCGGGGTGACCTTCATGGTTCTTTGTCCTGAGCATGAGATGATTGAACGCATCACAACGCCGGAGCAGAAAGCCGAGGTGGAGGCATACGTCACGTGGGCCAAGAACCGTTCCGAGCGCGAACGCCAAGCCGAGGTCAAGAAGGTGAGCGGCGTGTTCACGGGCGCATATGCCATTAACCCCATCACCGAGGAGCGCATCCCCATCTGGGTGAGCGACTACGTGCTGGCCGACTATGGCACGGGAGCCATCATGGCCGTGCCCGCGCATGACAGCCGCGACTTCGCCTTCGCACGCCATTTCAACCTGCCCATCCGCCAGGTAGTGGCACCCAACCCGAACGACTACAGCGACACCGACACCTGGGAGGAGAGCATGGACAGCAAGACCGGCTATCTCGTCAATAGTGGTTTCATCAATGGCATGACCGTGAAAAAAGGCGGTAAGGCCGTCATTGACAAGGTCATCGAGATGGGCATCGGCTACGGCACGGTTAACTACCGCCTGCGCGATGCCATCTTCAGCCGCCAACGCTATTGGGGCGAGCCGTTCCCTATATATTATAAAGATGGTATGCCCTATACGATCCCCGTTGAGGAGTTGCCAGTTGAGCTTCCCGAAATCGACGAGTTCAAGCCCACCGAGACTGGCGAGCCGCCATTGGCACGCGCCAAAGATTGGACCTACAACGGTTATCCCATGGAATACAACACCATGCCCGGATTCGCCGGCTCCAGCGGTTACTATCTGCGCTACATGGACCCGCACAACGACAAGGAATATTTCTCCAAGGAGGCCAACCAGTACTGGCGCGATGTGGATCTTTACGTGGGTGGTGCCGAACACGCCACCGGCCACCTCATCTACTCCCGTTTCTGGAACAAGTTCCTGTTCGACATCGGCTTAAGCTGCGAGGAGGAGCCTTTCAAGAAACTCATCAACCAAGGTATGATCCAAGGCCGTTCCAACTTCGTATATCGCATTGTGGGCACCAACCAGTATGTATCCAACGGTTTGAAGAAAGATTATGATGTCACGCCTATCCATGTGGATGTGAATATTGTGAAAAACGACATTTTAGACATAGAAGCCTTTAAGAATTGGATGCCGGACTTTGCCGATGCGGAGTTCATTTTGGAAAACGGCCAATACATCTGCGGATGGGAGGTAGAGAAGATGTCAAAATCCAAGTACAACGTCCAGAATCCGGATGACTTGGTGGAGAAATACGGAGCCGACACATTACGTATGTATGAAATGTTCCTCGGCCCCATCGAGATGGCCAAGCCTTGGGACACCAATGGCATCGAGGGTGTTTCCCGTTTTATAAAAAAATTCTGGAAACTCTTCTTCAACCGCGACAACGAGTGGTGTGTCACCGACGACGAGCCCACGCGGGCCGAGTACAAGTCGCTGCACAAGACCATCAAGAAGATTGAGGAGGACAACGAGAAGTTCTCCTTCAACACGGCTATCAGCGCCTTCATGATCTGCACCAACGAGCTGACGGATGCCCATTGCAGCAAACGCAAGATCCTTGAGCCGCTTTGCATCCTCCTGTCGGCCTACGCACCGCACATCACCGAAGAGCTCTGGGCGCAACTTGGCCACAGCGACTCCATCGTCACGGCAGCCTTCCCGACGTATGATGCCTCTTATATGGAAGAAACGGACTTCACCTATCCAGTCTCTTTCAACGGCAAGATGCGCGTGAAGCTCAGCTTCCCTGTCACCTACACGCAGAAGGAAATCGAGCCCATCCTGCTGGCCAACGCCGACGTGCAGCGCTGGCTCGACGGCAAAGAGCCCAAGAAGATCATCATCGTACCCAAACGCATCATCAACATCGTCCTGTAGCGGCATTCCACATCACACCATCGCATGAAACAGAAAGACTTCGTCTTCAACATCTGTCTGCTTCTGTTTCTCAACCTGTTAGTAAAACCCTTCTGGCTCCTGGGCGTGGAAGTCGGGGTGCAGAACCAGGTGGGAGCGGCTGACTATGGCCTATACTTCGCCATTTTCAACTTCACCTACGTATTCTACATGCTGCTGGACATGGGCATCTGCAATTTCAACAATCGCACCATTGCCCGCAACAACCAACTATTAAACAGATACTTGTCATCCATAATAGTCTTGAGGCTGATTCTTTGCCTCATCTATTTTGTGGTGATATACACGGTGGCGTTGATTATCGGCTACCGGGGCATACAACTGAAACTCCTGTTCTGGATTGGCTTCAACCAGTTCCTGAACGCCACGATGCTCTATCTGCGCTCCAACGTGTCGGCGCTGCTCATGTTCAAGACCGACAGTTTCCTCTCGGTGCTTGACCGGCTGTTAGCCATCCTCTTCTGCGGGATGCTGCTTTGGGGGCACCTCTCCGACAAGCCCTTCCGGATCGAGTGGTTCGTCTATTGCCAGACAGCGGCATACTTGTTAGCGATTGCCGTGGCTTTGTTTATCGTATTGAAAAAATCGAAACTGCGCAGGCTGGCTTGGAACAAAAAGCTCTCGTTGCTCATCCTGAAAAAGAGTCTGCCTTTTGCCCTGCTGACCCTGCTGATGGCCTTTTACAACCGTATCGATTCGGTGATGATCGAGCGGCTGCTGCCCGCGGACATCGCCACCACGCAGGCGGGCATATACGCTTCCGCATTCCGCTTGCTCGATGCGCTGGTGATGATTGCCTACCTGTTCTCCGTCATCCTGCTGCCGCTGTTTTCCAAAATGATAAAAGAGAAAGAGGACGTCCAACCCATCGTACGCACGGCGTTCTCGTTCCTGTACGTCTTCGCCATCGGGGCAACGGTGGTGCTGGTCTGTTACCGCGAGCCCATCCTCGCATGGCTGTACAAGGACCACGTTGCGGCTTCGGCGAGTGTATTCGCCATCCTGATACCCTGCATTATCCCCATCGCCTTCACCTACGTGTTCGGCACGCTGCTAACCGCCAACGGAAGTCTTAAGAAACTGAATATCACAGCTATGGCGGGCATTATTGTCAACATTCTGATTAACATACTCCTGATACCTCGATTCCAGGCACGTGGCGCAGCCGTGACGAGTCTCTGCACCCAGTCGGTTGTTTCGCTGTTGCAATTCTTCATCGCCATCCGAGAGCTGAAGGTACCCTTGCGCAGCCTGCCGTGGCTCTCCTGCCTGCTCTTCACTGCCTTGATAATCCCCACCACCCTGCTCGCCAACCATTTCCTAAACTTGAAGGTCCTTCCTTCTTTAATCATTCTGGTCGCCGCGACCTTGATCTACGGGCTTGCCACACGTCTTATCGACATCCGGGGCCTCCGCGAGACCATTACACGAAAATCCTGACCCTCATGCGCTTGGACAAATATCTTACCGAAAAACAGTTTTTCCCTTCCCGGGAAAAAGCCCAGACCGCCATCCGGCATCAGACCGTGAAGGTGAACGGGGGCATCATCACGAAAGCATCCTATGATGTGGCCGAAACAGACATGGTAGAAGTCATAGATATATTTAATAAATATGTAAGCATGGGCGGCCTGAAACTGGAAAAGGCCATTGAGGATTTCGGGCTTGACTTCCAAGGGAAAAGTGTGTTGGACATTGGGGCTTCAACGGGCGGGTTCACGGACTGTGCCCTGCAACACGGGGCTGCAGAAGTGGTGGCTGTGGATGTGGGCACAGACCAATTGGCCGACCAATTGCGCCGGGACAATCGGGTGATATCCTTGGAAAATCAGGATTTCCGCACGCTCACACCCAAAATGCTGCACTCCGGACCCTTCGACTTCATTGTCTCCGATGTATCTTTCATCTCCCTCACCCTCATTCTGCCCTTCTGCGCCCAATATTTGAAGCCCGACGGCCTTATGATGCTGCTTATCAAACCGCAATTCGAAGCCGGTCCCTCCTTTTTGAACAAAAGCGGCATTGTTACCGATGAAAAAGGGTATAAAATCGCCATCCAGAAAGTGGTTGGCGAGGCGCTCAACCAGCGATTCCATCTGCACAACATCGGCATTTCCACCCTGTTTGAGCAACATAAAAATGTGGAATTCCTCTCTTTATTCGGGAAAAACGACAACCGTTTCCGACTGGATTTGAACAAGCTCTGCCAAGAAGTGAAACTGGTTAAAAAAGAATTGTAATATCCAATATCCCAATCATGTACCAAAACATCTTCACCTTTTTAACCAAACTTGTGGCGAACAACAACCGCGAGTGGTTCCAGGGTCACCGTGCGGAATATGAGGCCGCTTGGGCGAGTTTCCACGAGATGGTGGACCAACTCATCCGGGAAATCCAGAAGTTCGACCCGGCGGTCCGCTATCTCACGGCCAAGGACTGCATCTACCGTCTGTACCGCGACCTTCGCTTTTCGCCGGACAAGACACCGTACAAGGGACATTTCGGGGCCTACATCAACGCTGACGGCAAGAAAGCCTACTACGGGGGCTACTATCTTCAGATTGAGCCGAAGCAGTTCATGCTGGCCAGCGGCGTGTGGTGGCTGCCATCCAAAGAGATGCGCGCGTTGCGGCACGCCATCGCTGACCAGCTGGACACCTATCGTGACATCGTGGAGAATCCTGCCTTCAAGAAGCTGTGTCCCACCATCGGGATGAACCATTTCAAACGCATCCCCAACGGGTTCCCGAAGGACTTCCCTTATCCGGAATATCTTTTATGCAAAGACTACACCTGCTGCTGTACCCTGTCGCCCGAAGAGCTTTCCCGAAAGGATGCCATCGCACAAATGGCGAAGAAATTCCATATCATGCAGCCTTTCAATGAGTTCCTAAAAGAAAACATCCTCATCAACATCGAGGAGATGGAGAGCATGAAGGGGGTGGTGAAGTTTGTATGATCCTGACAAGTGGTGAGTAATAAATGATTATTTTCGTATTTTTGCCATCTAAAAAAAATTATGAGTATCAAGGCTATGGTTTTTGCGGCCGGACTGGGCACCCGGCTATACCCGCTGACAGCCAACCGGCCCAAAGCACTGGTGCGGATGAACGGCATCCCCCTGCTGCAGCATGTGCTGGACAAGATCATCGCATCCGGCATTGAAAACATCGTTGTCAATGTACACCATTTCCCCGACCAGATCATAGATTTCATCAAAGGGCATCCTTTTCAGGCTGACATCCGGATCTCGGACGAGCGCGCTTACCTCCGCGACACGGCCGGAGGGCTGAAATTCGCCGAACCCTTTCTGGACAATTGCGACGCCATCCTGCTCTACAACACGGACATCATCACCTCCCTGTCCATTCCGGACCTCATCGCCCACCATGAAAAGAGCGAGGCCGATGTGACGTTAGCCGTCCGGAATCGCAAGACGCAGCGCTACTTTCTTTTCGACGAGGAGGACATGCGCCTGTGTGGGTGGCGCAACCATGCCAACGGGCAAGAGATCCTGCCACGGACTCCGAGCCGCCCCATGGAACTGGCCTTCAGTGGAATCCACGTCGTGAACCGCGATTTCCTGAACCATATACCCACGGTGGAGATGCTCTCGCTCACCCCGTTGTACCTTCAACTTGTCAACAATTTGCACATAAATGGCTATCAACATGATTCTGACGAGTGGATGGACATCGGCAAATACAAAGAATATTCTAACATATTATCTTAAAAATAATTACATTAAAAAATAGCCATTATCCAGACCATTGTTATAAACAAAAATTTTTAAAAATCAAGTTCATAACCTATTTTTTTTAAACTTTTTTTTTGGCAATTTTGCAGCGTAAAAAACTGCCCTTTTAAGGGTCGGTCAACACGCTGAAAAATAATCATATAATAAAAAAGAGAGATAATGGTTGAGAAACTTACGAAAGATTTTCGTTCAGTATGGGGGAATTGTTTATCTACCATAAAAGACATTGTAGAAGAGGAAGCTTACGAGACCTGGTTTGTGCCCATTGTACCGGTTGCCTTGGAGGACAACACGCTCATCATACAGTTACCAAGCCATCTTTACTATGAATCCCTGGAGGAACACTATGTCAACGTCCTGAAAAGTGTCATCAAAAAGGAGCTGGGGCCCAGCGGCAAGCTGAAATACAAGATTGTCATGGAACAGCAGCCTGACCCTTCCCAATCGCGCACGATCACCCTGCCCTCCCATAATCGTCCCGCCGTCAGCAATCCCCCGACGCTGGCGCCCATCGACGTATATAACACCTCCAACCGGGAGATTCCGGATCCTTTCATTCTGCCGGGCATACAGAAGCACAAGATACCTTCCAATCTGGTGGACACGCTGACCTTTGACAACTATGTGGAGGGCGACTGCAACCGGCTGGCCCGTTCGGCGGGCTGGGCCATCAGCAAGAACCCGGGGAAGACCTCCTTCAACCCGTTGTTCATCTACTCGGATGTGGGTTTGGGCAAAACGCACTTAGTCAACGCCATCGGTGTGCAGACCAAGATCAACTTCCCAGACAAGACCGTCGTTTATGTCAGCTCCGACACCTTCTACCAGCAGTATATTGAGGCCATCAAGACCAAGAACCTCAACGATTTCCTCTGGTTTTATCAGGCGGTGGACATGCTCATCATCGACGACATCCAGTTCATTGCCGGCGGGAAAGGCAAGACACAGGAGGCTTTCTTCCATATTTTCAACTCCCTCCACCAGAACAACAAGCAGATCATCATCACGGCGGACAAGTCGCCGGTGGAGATTTCAGGCTTCGAGCCCCGCTTGCTGAACCGTTTCAAATGGGGTCTTACCGCCGACCTGCAGGTGCCGGATCTGGAGACGAGGATTGCCATCATCAACAAAAAGCTGGAGAACAACGGCATCACCTTCCCGAAAGAGGTGGTGGACTACCTTGCGCTGCGCATCACCTCGAACACCCGCGAGATGGAAGGGGCCATGATTGCCATCTTGGCGCAGGCATCCCTCAACCACCGCGCCATCACTGTGGAGTTGGCCAAGGAAATGGTGGATAAATACGTGAAAACTAACGCGAAAGAGATTTCCATCGAGTACATCCAGAAGATCATTTGCGACTACTTTAAGATTTCCACGGAGGCCATCAACGCCCGCACGCGCAAGCGCGAGATTGTGCAGGCGCGCCAGCTGAGCATGTACTTCGCCAAGAAATACACGAAACTGCCTCTCTCGCTCATTGGAGCCTACTGCGGCAACAAGGACCACGCCACCGTGCTGCATGCCTGCCGAACCATCAACAACCTCTATGAGACGGAGAAGAAAATGAAGATGTACGTGGACGACATTGACAAGAAAATGAAAATTTGATTTTTTTAAAAACCGTATTGCATTTGTATATATTATTGCTTATCTTTGCGGTCCTTAAAATTCTATCTATAAAATGAAGAAAAGGTGGATATGTCAGCAATTACCCGACCCGGCGGTTGTCGAGCAGTTTGCATCAAAGCTCTCGATTGAAAAACCGCTGGCTTCCCTTTTACTTCAGCGGGGCATCAACACACCGGAGGCTGCCAACGCCTTCTTCAACCCCGACATCAACATGCTGCACGACCCCTTCCTGATGAAAGACATGGACAAGGCCGTGAAGCGGCTATCCAAGGCCATCATCAACAACGAGAAAATCCTCGTGTACGGCGACTATGACGTGGACGGCACATCCGCCGTGGCCCTGCTCTACTCTTTCCTTTGCGAGATTATCGGGACCAACTACAAGCAGCTGGTCGAATTCTATATCCCCGACCGCTATCTGGAAGGCTACGGCATCTCGGACCAGGGCATCGAGTACTGCAAGGAGAACAATATCAACCTGCTGATCTCGTTGGACTGTGGCATTAAGGCGAACGACAAGGTGGCACAGGCTGCGGAGTACGGCATCGATGTCATCATCTGCGACCATCATCTGGAGGGCGATGAGCTGCCTCCTGCTGTCGCCATTCTGGATCCCAAGCGCAAGGATTGTCCCTACCCGTACAAGGAACTTTCCGGCTGCGGCGTCGGCTTCAAGCTCATCCAAGGCTACTGCCAGCACTACAAGCTGCCCGACCAGCTGTGGCTCTCGCGCATGGACCTGGTGGCCATCAGCATCGCCTCCGACATTGTAGCCATCACCGGCGAGAACCGTATCCTCGCCCATTTCGGGCTGGAAATCATCAACAAGTTCCCGCGCGTCGGCATCAAGTCCATTCTGGACCAGGCCGGCATCAAACTCCATTTCCCATTCAAAGAGGAGACCATCTTCTCGCGCGTCATCTCCATTTCCGACCTGGTCTTCTACGTGGGCCCGCGCATCAACGCCGCCGGGCGCATGAAGAGCGGGCGCGAATCGGTACGTCTCTTTATCAGTGAGGATGAGGACAAGTCCGCTGACATCGGCAAGCGCATCAACACGCAGAATGAGCAGCGCAAAGAGCTGGACCGTAACGCCACGGAAGAGGCCATCCACATGATACGTGATTCGCACGAATACATAAACCGCAAGAGCATCGTGGTCTATAACCCGACCTGGTTCAAGGGCATCATCGGAATCGTGGCCTCCCGTCTCGTGGAGGAGTTCTACAAACCCACCATCGTGCTCACCAAATCCTCCGACGGCCTGATCACGGGTTCCGCCCGTTCCGTCAAGGAGTTCAACATCTACGATGGCATCGACTACTGTTCGGACCTGCTGGAGCACTTCGGCGGCCACAAATTCGCTGCTGGTCTCTCCATGAAAGAGGAGAATCTGGAGGAGTTCATTGAGAAATTCGAGCAATATGTCCACGACAACCTGGAGGAGCGCTCCATCATCCCGGAGATTTCCGTGGACATGCCGCTGGACCTCTCCGACATCACCCACAGCTTCCTCAACAACCTGAAACGGTTCGCTCCGTTCGGGCCGGGCAATATGGAACCCATCTTCCAGTCGCGCGGCGTGGTAGATGAAGGCGTGGGGCGTATCGTGGGCGACAAGCATCTCAAATGCCGCGTCCTCTATCCCGACAGGCCCGTGCAGCCCATTGATGCCATTGCCTTCAACATGAAGGACAAACTCTCCATCATCCAGAACAACAAGCCTTTCGACCTGCTGTACCATGTGGAGGAGAACGTGTGGAACAACACTGTGAACATCCAGTTGAATGTGAAGGACATACGTCCCTGCGGCACCGCCGAATAACCCATTCCCGACATGAAGATTGCGGTCAACACGCGCCTTTTGTTAAAAGACCGGCTGGAAGGCATCGGTTGGTTCTCGCATGAGAGTCTCCGCCGCATCGTATGCCAGCATCCCGAGCATCAGTTCTACTTCCTCTTTGACCGCCCATTTGATGAATCCTTCGTCTATAACTCCAACGTCACGCCTGTCGTGGCCCATCCACCCGCACGCCATCCCTACCTATGGTATCTCTTTTTCGAGATGGGTCTCCCCTACCAGCTCCGGAAAATCAAGCCTGATCTTTTCCTTTCCACTGACGGCTGGATACCATTGCATCTCAATCCCGACATCAAAGTGGTGGATGTCATACACGATTTGAACTTCGAACATCATCCTGAATTTATCAAACCCACTGTATTACGATATTACCGTCGTTTCTTCCATCGCTTCGCCCAAACGGCCGACCGCATTGCCACCGTCTCGGAATATACTCGGCAGGACATCCACCAATTGTACCACGTGCCACTGGAGAACATCGATGTGGTCTATAACGGCTGTAACGAGCTTTTCCACCCTCTTTCCGAGGACGAGAAAACGCAGGTACGGGAAGCATACGCCCATGGGTGCGACTTTTTCCTGTTCGTGGGGCTCATCCACAAGCGCAAAAACCTCGACACCATCTTCCGCGCATTCGACCTTTTCAAGGAGCGGACGGACAATAACATGAAGCTATTGGTGGTGGGCGACAAGAAATGGTGGCAAGGCGATATTGAAGACAGTTACAATGCCATGCGCCACCGGGAGGACGTCATCATGCTCGGGCGGCAGTCCATGCCTGTTCTGACGCAACTGACCGGTGCCGCCCGAGCATTGGTCTATGCGTCCCTTTTCGAAGGATTTGGCATTCCCATTTTAGAGGCCTTCCATGCCGAGACGGCGGTCCTCACCTCCAACGTCACTTCCATGCCCGAGGTGGCCGGCGATGCCGCATTACTGGTGGATCCTCATCGGGAGGAAGACATTGCCGAGGCCATGCACACCCTCTGGCAGGACAACGAGCTCCGTAACCAGCTGATTGACAAAGGACGCACGCGCCGCGAGTGCTTCAGCTGGCAGCAAACCGCCGACAAACTCTGGCAAACCATCGAAACACTATCGACCGTTAGATCGTAGCCGTTGGTAATTGGCAATTAACAATTAACAATTAACAATTAATAATTAATAATTAATAGTGAATAGAGAGTTTGGACTATGAAATTTGACTATGAGTTTTCTTAATTTCTTAGTTTCCTTAATTTCTTAGTCTCCCCACTTCAACAACAAAAAAGGAGCCGACACCTTCCGGTATCGGCTCCTTGGCTTTTATAATCGTTTTAAACGTCTGATTACTTCTTCACAAAGCTCTTCGTCACCACGCCCTTCTCCGTGCTGATGCGCACGAAGTACATGCCCGAGGAGAGCTCTCTCACATCAAGTTCCACTGTATTGGCATCCGCTTCTATTGTCTTCAGCAATTTGCCATACACATCATACACCTGAACATTGTTCATTATGAATTGTTCATTATTAATTGTAAACCGTCCATTGTTCGGGTTCGGGTAGAGGCTGATAGTTTGCTCGTAGTCGTTGATGCCGACGCCCTGCGTAGTGAACGTCACCAAGTTGGACACACCGCTCGGGCCATCGTCGCAGTTAGCGACCACATAAGCCTGATAGGTCGTGGCCGGCTGCAAGCCTGTGAGGGTGTACGGATGCTCGTTAGCCGTAACTGTGGGCCATTGAGAGGTGCCCGATTCCTGATAGTAAACCGTCCAGGAGGTGGAAGTGCCGTTCTCCGTCCAGTCGAGCACCACGCTATTGGTACCCACGTCTGTGTAGTTCAGGTTGGTCGGATCGCTGCACGGTTCCGGTCCCGGGCCTTGGGCTTGCGTCTGGAAGGTCACAGCATTGGTCCAGTCGGAGACGTCGTTGTTGCCGCAGTTGGCGCGCACGCGCACGTCGTAGAACGTGCCGGGGGTGAGACCTGTGAAGTTGTAGGTGCGGGCCGTCAGCGGGATAGCATTACCCCAGTTGCTGGCGTTGTGCTGCTTGTACTG
Source organism: Bacteroidales bacterium (assembly GCA_024682995.1). GTDB lineage: Bacteria > Bacteroidota > Bacteroidia > Bacteroidales > WCHB1-69 > F23-D06. The sequence goes on from JAIKYR010000153.1 coordinate 53,111, forward strand.
CAGATCCCAAGCTGTCTCCGTGCCACCCGCGTTCCAGGAAGCCGTGGCCGTGGTCTGCGTGATGGAAGAGGCCGGCACCGTCAAGCCCGTAGGCGTGGCACAAGTGGGCGGCGTAGGAGGCGTGGCATTGCTGTCCAACTCGATAATCAGATTATCCATCATGGCATAATACGTGCTTCCACCCATTAAACCATGCTTAAAGGCAATATAATGGCCTGCTCCCGTATAGTTGGCGAAGCTCACCTCACGGCTTTCATACGTTGCCACCGAAGAACCTGGATAAACCGTGTCAACCGCCACAAAGGTATTGGCGTCCATCGGATTCGTCATCACGCCCACTTGCAAAGCACAAGTATAAGACGTACCTGACAAGCCTCTGAACATAAACTTGGCCTTCAATGTATTGACCGGAATGGAGGGGGCAAACTCCGGCGTAATGGCAATATTGTACATGGTGCCTGTTGTGAAGAAGTACAGACCCGCTGTGGATCCATTGTATGCATAACTGGAATGGCAATATGGACGGTCTCCACTCGAATAGGTGTTGATCTTGCTCCAGCAGTTCGGATAGGCGGTCGTTCCCGTGCCGTACGAGTCGAAATTCTCGGTATAAGGCAGCTGGCTGATGGCAGCGCACTGGGTGGCACCCGTCGCCTTTATACTCCAGGAGCTCACGTCGCCGCTACCGCAGTCGGCCTGCACGTAGAAGTCATACGTGGTGCTGGCAGACAAACCTGTGATGGTGGTGGTCGGCGTGTTATGCACCTGCACGGTGGTACCTGTACCTTGCATGTATCCGGCAGGGCCGTATTCCACTATCCAGTCGTGGGCCGTACCCGTCTCCGTCCAACTCAACGTCACAGAATTCTGGGTTGAACTGGAAACCGTCAGATTCTGCGGCTTCGGACAGGTGGGGATGGTCTCCAACAGGATGTCATCAATATAGACCGAGTAGGTACCGCTCGTGTTCGTCAGCTTCAACGCCACGTAGGCACCCTGTCCCGTATAGCTGCTCAGGCTCACCTCTTTGGGTTCAAATGCTCCCGTTGTCGTATTGTTCACAGTAGTGATCGGCGTAAACGAAGTCTCATCCAAAGGATTGGTTATCACGCCCACCGTGATTGTGGAAGTGGTACTGGATGTAGAACGCATCATGAACGACAGCTGCAGTGTGTTGATGGGGTTAGCCGTCACATCCACAAACGGAAGCACCGCAATATTATAGGTGGAGGTAGAGCAATAGAAATACAAACTGGCATTGCCGCTGTAATGATAAGACGTATTGATGTACGGATAAAGCGTTGTGGTGGAATAGTCGTTCTTTCCGCTCCAACACGAAGGCAGCACGCCAGATCCGGAGCCCATATTGTCGAAATTCTCCGAATACGGTATGGTTACAGCGTTACAGGCGGTTCTTGCAGAAGCCTTCGTGCTCCAGATGCTCATATCGCCACCACCGCAATCCGACTTCACGTAGAAGTCATACGCTGTGTTGGCGGCCAGACCCGTGATGGTGGTTGTCGGCGTGTTCTGCACCTGCACAGTAGTCCCCGTTCCCTGTGTATATCCGGCTGAGCCGTATTCCACCACCCAGTTGTAGGCCGATCCCATTTCCGTCCATGTCAATGTAACATCGGACTGTGTCACCGTAGTGACGGCCAAATCATGCGGTCTCGGACAGCTCGGTATCAGGTCCAAACGAATGTTGTCCACATAGCCGGAGTTGTAGCTTGAGGCCGGTCTCGGAGCCATCAAAGCGATGTATTCTCCCGTTCCCGAATATTGGTCAAACAACACATCGTAGCTGGCATACGTATTTGATGTCGTCACAATGGTATCGATTGGCACAAAGGTACTCTTGTTGGTCGGATCGGTCATCACACCCACCACTAACTCGAACGTGTAGGAGGAATTATTTCGTGCGTCGAAAGAAAGCTGAAGGGTGCTCATGGCATTCGTACTGACATCCACTTTCGGCAAGATGGCAATCTGGTCATCATACGTTCCAGCCGTGATATACGTGTAGAAGCGTATGGAGTTGCTTCCTGAATAAGCTGAGGCGGTGCTACTGTAAATAATCGGATAGCCGGAATAGGTTGTCGAAGTGCCGTTGTTGAGGTAGTTCCAGCATAACGGCAGATTATTCGAGGATGCCGAGGTGCTTGTTGATCCGCTATAAGAATCGAAGTTCTCCGTGAACGGCAGCTGCGCAATCGGAAGACATTCTGTGGAAAACTCCTTGACCACCCAGTCGCTCACATCGTTGCCGCCACATTCGGAACGCATACGCACCTTGTAGGGCGTGCCCGGGGTGAGGCCTGTCAGGGTTGCAGGACTGCTGGTCTGGGTGCCAGCCGTTGTCCACGTGGCCGCTCCATCGACTTGATACTCCAAGCTCCATTGGCTTTCCGTGTAACCCGGGGCCCAATCAATGGTGGCCGTCGTAGTGGTGACATCACGCACATACACATTCGGTGCAACGCAGGTAGCGTTGTTGTCACATCCGCCACCGAACTTGACATTGCTGCGGTTGCCGGAAGAGTAACTGCTAGCTGTCGGAGGATTGCTCGGATCGGGATCAGTAGAGTCACTATAATAGTATATTGAGCGGTAATTGGGACTCGTGGAATGTACTTTGAACACGTACGCTGAACCACTGTATCCATCAGAATTATCGTCTATAGCCATTACCAGATTGGAAGTTCCATTGTACTGGAATGGAGTTTGGAACACAAACGTATTCCATCCCTGCTGGCAATCCAGCGGACCTCTATACACCAGCGTCATACCCGAGATTGCAATGTAATCCGTTGTGCTTGTAAATGTTGACTTGGTCGTATGGCCCAGATAGATGGAGACTTCCGGTTTTCTCGAACCGTCTGAGTAAGCATATTCGAAAGAGACACTTCTTAATGTGCCCGCTCCACCCATCTCGGATGCCAGATAAATCTGCTGTGAATAGGTGAAATGATAGTAATTGTTGACAGGCAGATAGTAGCTGGTCGTAGTGCCGTTGCCTATCTGGATTTCCCGTTCAACCAGACAAGCTGGTGTGGCGAATTGCGCCGTAGCCCAATAATTGCTCGAGCTTCCGTCGGTGCAGTTGGCCTTCACCCGCACATCGTAGTTTGTGTTTAAAGTCAGGCCGCCCAGCATGTACGGGGAGGCTGTCACGCTGTAGGATGCCGGCGTCCAGTTGTTCGTGCCGTGGACTGCATATTCCACCGTGTAGGAGGAAGGTGTTCCGAACATGCCGTCATCCCATGACAGCAAAGCGGAGGTGGCGGCCACCTGGCTCACCGTCAGGTTACGTACAGGCGAACAGGAAGGAGCCACATCCACTATGATGTTATCCACATAGCCGTAGTTGTAACCGGAAGCCGGTTTCGGAGCCTTTATCGCAATGAAGTTGCCGGAACCCGTATATTGGGCGAACGAGATTTCGTACGAAGCATACGCGGTTGATGTAGAGCTGATGGTCTGCACCGGCACAAAGGTAGTCATGTCGGACGGATTGCTCATCACACCCACCACCAGTTCAAATGCGTATGAGGTATTGAGAGCCCGTGCATCAAACGACATCATCAGATTGCTCCACGGGTTGACCGTGGCATCAATCGGAGGCAGGATAGCCACCTGATCATCATACGTTCCAGCCGTGGTGTACGTATAGAAGCGCATGGCGTTGCTGCCGGAAGCTGCATACGAGGAGCTATTGTAGATAATCGGGTAGCCGGAATAGCTCGTCGAGGTGCCATGGTTGTAGTTAGCCCAACAGGATGGGAGATTGTTCTCGCTAACAGAAGTGGTGGTGGCACCCGCATACGAATCGAAATTCTCGATAAACGGAAGCGTGGTAAATGCCTGGCATGGTGTCTTGAAGGAGGTTGAGATCCATTCGCTGTAACCCAGTCCATTGGAGCATACCGTACGCAAGTAGGCATTGTACCGGGTGTTCACATTCAGAGTGCTCAACGAATAGAAATTGCTTGTGACCGTTTGTGCCTGCGTAAAGTCCGGCGTCTGGTTGGCCGGAACCACCAACAGCTGCCAAGTACTCTCCATAACATCATCTGTCCACGAAAAATCTGCGGAAGTGGGGGTCAGATTGGAGACCTGGAAACTGGTCGGGTTGGAACAGCTCGGAGCCACATCCAACAGAATGTTATCCACATAACCGTAGTTGTATCCGGAGGTCGGTTGCGGAGCTCTCATGGCGATATAGCTGCCCGTACCCGTATATTGGTCAAGCAAGACACCATAATGGGCGTATGATGTTGAGGAGGTGTTAATGGTGTCAACTGGCACAAAGGTGTTCATATCGGACGGGTTCGTCATAACACCTATTACCAACTGGAAGGTGTAAGAGGTAGAGTTGGCGCGTGCGTCAAACGAGAGCTTCAGCGTATTCAAGGGGAGGGTTGTAACATCCACCAGAGGCAGGATGGCCACTTGGTCGTCATACGTTCCTGCCGTGGTATAGGTGTAGAAACGCATGGCATTACTGCCGGAAGCTGCACTCGAGGAGCTGTTGTAAATGATCGGGTATCCGGAATAGCTCGTCGAGGTGCCATGGTTGTAGTTGTCCCAACAAGAAGGCAGGTTGTTCACGCTGACTGAAGTGGTCGTGGAACCCGCATACGAATCGAAGTTCTCCGTGAACGGGAGTGTAGAAATAGCCACGCAGGCTGTGCGGAATGTGCCGACTTCCCAAACGCTGTTCTCGCCGTTGTTGCAGTGTCCCTGCACGAAGACCTCATACGGGGTATTGCCGGTGAGGTTCGCAAGCGATATGGTCGGCGTTCCATAGATGGTTTGTGGAGTTTCCAAATTCGGGTTGGTGACGGAACCGGCAGGGGCAACCACCACGTTCCATTCCACCTCATCTCCACCAGGTGTCCAAATCACATCCGCCGAAGTGGCCGTGATAGAGGAAGCCACCGCATGGACATTCTCTGCATGCAGACAGTTGGGGATATAATCGATTTGCACATCGTCCAAATACATATAATTGGTAATCCTCGGCGAACGGAATGCCACATACTTGCCGTTGCCGGTGTATCCGCTGGTACGGATCTCCGCATTCTCGAAATCAAGGGTGTTGCCAGACGGGGCAAACGTGCCCACGGCTGTGAACGTGCTGTAATCGTTCGGGTCGGTCATAATACCCACCTCGATGAAATGAGGGCTGGAAACAGAATTCCTCCTTGCTTTGAAGCGGACAAGCAGGCTATCCATTCTCGTGCCATCGTCGAAACGCGGACTGGCCAGATACGCGTAATAGGCGCTTGTCGTATAGAAATAAACGGAGTTGGGACTTGATTCGCTGTATGAAGCGTAAAGATACGGATAAGCTGTCGAGTTGTTCGTGTTCCTTGTCCAGCACGGCACCATGGCGCCCGTGGCAGCGGTCGTGCTGTCGAAGTTCTGCATATACGGCACCGTGATGGCCGCACACTCGGTTTCAGCGGTCAGCTCCCGCCACACGCTGTAGTCTCCGCCGCCGCAATCCGAACGCAGACGGATATCATAAAGCGTGTTGGAAGTCAGGCCCGTGATGATTTGAGGCGAGGTGGCACCCGGCACCTGGGTCCAGTTGACATCATTATCCGCCTTATACTCAAGTTCCCAAGAACTTTCCGAACCACCAGGAGCCCACGTCACCTCTATGCTTTCGTGGTCACGGTCGGAGATATAGGCATTGGGCTTATAGCACGTCACGGTGCTGTCACACACCGTAAGGAACTTGATGTTGTTACGGTAATAGCTACGTGAACTGGCCGTCGGAGGACTTTGCGGATTGGGGTTGGTGCTTTCATTATAATGATACATGGTCCTATAGTTAGGACTTTGCGTCTTATATGCGAACACATACGAAGTGCTGGAAGCGGCATTGGAGTTGTCATCCACCACAACCACCAAATTGCTTGTGCCATTGTAGTGGAAAACGGAATTGAACACAAATGTGTTCCAACCCATCGTACAATTCAAATTGCCGGAATACACCAATTGCAAGTCACTGTATGGCACCCAGTCGGTGGTGGAAGAAAATGTGCTCTTCGTGGTGTGACCCAAGTAGATGTTCACATTGGATCTGGATGTCAAAGCTGTAGCATACTTGTATTCAAATGCAATGCTCTTGATATCCATCGGTGTACCACCCAATTCGGATGCCAAGAATATCTGTTGCGAATAGGAATATTTGTAACTGGAACTATTGTACACCGGAATATAGTATGTAGTGGCTGCACCATCGGTGAACTCCACATCGGAGCTGCTGTAACAAGAAGTGGTGAACATACCCGTCGCAACTTCCGGAGTGCCATTGGAACAGTTGCGGTAAACACGCACATGGTACGGGGTCTGCTGGGTCAAACCCGTAAGCATCACATGGGTTCCAGTCACGACCTCCGTGTTCCATGTGACGTTGTCGCTGGTATATTCCACGGTATAGCTACCGTCGCCATACTGTGAATCCAGCCATGACACCATAACCGAGGCACCGGAAATCTGGCTGAACGTCAGATTCGTGGGTGCGGAACAAAGCGGAGTGGCAGCCACCATCACCTCGTCCACATACATATAGGTCATCACCGTGGACACCGGTGCATAGAAGGCAACATACACGGGTGTGGAATAGGTCTCGTTCAACGGCACACTGAAGCTGTACCATGTGTTGAGCGCGGCGAATTCATCCGTATAATGGGATCTCAAGCAAGTGAAGGTGGATGGATCATCCGGATCCGTCATAATGCCGACATCCATGCGGGCGTATGAAAGACTGCTGGAAGTCAACAATTTGTAACTGATGGCCAAGTCGCCTCCACTGTAATTCGACAGGTCAAGAGCCTGCGAGGTGGCATACATGTAGTTGGCAGCCGGCTTGTAGAAATAGAGAGCCGTAGAACCTTGTGAATGATAAGAGGTACTCACATAAGGGTACTCTGTGGTGGAAACATAGTCGGTTTTTGCCGTCCAGCATATCGGCATGGTACCCGAACCGGAACCCACGCCCTCGAAGCTTTCAAAATAAGGTATTGTACTGGTCGGGAAACATTTGGTATGGAATTTCACCGGATCTGACCAGTCGCTCATGTCATTGTTGCCACAATCGGCTTTCACATACACATCATACATGGTGGCATCCGTCAGGTTTTGCACCGTATAAGGATACTGGGTCGCATATTCCGGCGTGCCATTGGTCACAGGCTGGCCATGCGGCACCACCACCACCTGCCAGTTGTTCTCACCGCTACGTGGCGTCCAGCTGATGGTGGCACTGTTGGTTGTGGTAGATGTCACCTCCACATTCACCGGATGCTTACAAGTGGGGATGAGGCTGATATTAATATCATCCAGATATATGTTATAATTGCTTGTGAAATTCGTTTTGAGGGCGATATAGGAACCCGTACCTGTATAGGAGGAGAGTTCCACTTCGTATGGTTCAAAGACACTGGCAGCAGTGGGGGTTATCGTTTGCACCGGAGTGAAAGTGGTCATATCACTCGGATTGGTCATCACACCCACAATCAGTTTTGCGGCAGTGGAACTGGGCCGCATCTTGAACGACACCTGCAACGTGTTGACCGGGATGGTCGGATCCATTGGCGGAAGCGCGATGGATGAATAAATAGAAGAGTATGTGGAATATGTGCTGTTCGTGAGACAATAGAAATAGAGCGATTTGGTACCCGAAGTGCTATAACTCGTATTCACATACGGATATGTAGTGGGGCTGTACAAACCGTTGCGTGTCCAACAGGAAATGGCACTTCCGGAGCCGGAAGTGAATGTTTCAAAATTCTCCGTATAGGGAAGATGGGTTATATACCCGCAATCGGTCCGGAAGGAGTACTGCATCCACATACTGCTGTCGGAGGTACTGCACACCGCCTTCACATACACATCGTAGGAGGTTCCACCGTTCAGATTGTTGAGAGTGAAACTTGGCGTATAGACGGTGGAGGCCGTTGCCAATTCATAATCGGGATCCACAATGGTACCCGCAGGGCCAGACACCACAATCCACTCCTGCTCGGTACCACCGGCAGTCCAGGTGACATTGGCGGAGGTGGAACTCACCGCCGTCGTGTGAATGTTCGTCACGTGCGGACAAGTGGGCAATTCATGGATATTGACGTCATCTACATACATATAACTGGAGACATCACCTGGAACGCGGAACGCAATATATTTGCCTTGACCCGTATAGATCGCCGTACTCACATCAAACAATTCCCATGTGGAGGTGGCGGAAGGCGAAATATCCTGGCCAATCTGCACAAAAGTGTTGGGATCATCCGGGTCGCTCATCACACCCACCTGGATGAAATAGCTGGCGGAAGTCTTGTAGGCCCAGAAGCTCACCTCCAAGTTATTCATCTGCACCGCATCATCCAAACGCGGGGAGATAAGATAGGAGTAGTGCGGCGTAGGACCGTAGAAATAAACGGAATGGGTGCCGGAATGATGGTAGGAGGTGGAGGCGTATGGATAAGCCGATGTGTAGCTGGTAAGCGTACCCCAGCAGTCCACCATATTGCCTGTGGTGGATCCGACAGCAGCATCAAAGTCTTCGGTCAGCGGGAGGGTTGCCGCTGCGCAAGGCGTGTGTGCCCGCACCGATGTCCAGGAGCTGTAGTCGCCACCGCCGCAATCCGAGCGCAAACGGATATAATATTCCGTATTGGGGGTCAGCGTGGACAGCGTGTAAGGAGCCGTCACCGAGCCTTCCGGAGTCCACGTGGCGCCGTTGGTGCTGTATTCCATCTGCCAAGCGGATTCCGTATTGCCGGGAACCCAATTCACCGTAATGCTCGTTTCG
>JAIKYR010000173.1 GCA_024682995.1 Bacteroidales bacterium
CCTGTGCCATCACCGTCAAAGGTGTGGCCGTTGCTCACAGTGGGGTTAGGCGTAGTGCTCCAGCAGACACCGCGCGAAGTCACGGGAGTGCCACCGCTTCCCGAGACAAAACCACCGGTCCTGGCTGACATAGAGGTGATATCTTCAATTTTGACAGTGGTCACCAAAGGTGTGACCGCAATAGAACTGTCCACACCCGAATCATCGAGCAGACAGCGGACAGATGTGGCATAGCAAACATTATATGGGTGTATATTTATCCCGTCATATCTTATTGCAAGTGTGGCCGCACCATGAGTTCCATTATAACCGAAGTGCTCCGTACTAGAACGTATGTTACAAGAAGATCCGAGATCAGTAAAACCAAACTGGCACATACCATAGCCAGCAAATCCTATAGGTATAGCCGAGAATCCAGTAGCATTGTTGAGCGAAATGTCGAAATCAGCATAGCAAACGTTATTTGTACTAACGCACCGCCATCCCATGGCTGATGACAACGCCTTGACAATATTGCTGTTGTCTCCTCCACAACCATATTGGCTCTGGCTGCTCACAAAGTTTATCAACTGCATTAATTCAGCTTCGCTTGGCACGTGCCAGCCATCGGGGCAAATGCCCTGCACCCCGCTCGGATTGGCACTGCTACTGGCCGCACCGTGCATCACCGCAGCCCAATTGTAAAGATATCCGTAAATGGGCACATTAGCACTGTTGTCATTCGGATAGTAACGATATGCTGTGGTTTCGGAGAGTTCCGTGCCAACGGGGATAATGGATCCATCGGCGTAGTGTATGGTGCGCAAGTTCTCCTTCATCCAGCATTGCTGCCCAATCTCCACCGTGTGATAGACATTGCCGTCGTAATCGGCCACAGAGTCGATGCCGCAATAGAAAGGCGGCTGAGTGGTGAAGATCAACTGCTCCCCGTAGGTGGTGCCTACGCTGTTGGTGGCATATGCCCGCACATAATAAGTTGTGTCAGCTATTAACCCAGTAATTAGGCTTGTGAAGTAGCCGTCGCCATTGCCGTTTGTAGTATAGTTGTCGCTAAGGGTGGGATTAGGCGAGGTGCTATAGCAGACACCCCGTGCCGTCACATACGCGCCGCCATTGTAGGTTACATTGCCCTCACAAGTGGCCCTCGAAGCCTTGACATCGGTTACTTGGAGTGTGTGTACTTCAGGCAATTCTGCCTGTGTGTAGAAGAACCGGATGTCACCGTATTGGACGCCTAACGCTGTTTGGGCGTAAGCACGATAGTAGTAGCGGGTAGCCACCTGCAGGTTAGAAACCGTGACATGGAAACTCCCCTCTCCGGCACCACCCGTATAGGTAACCGCTCCAGTCAGTGACACATTGTCTGCAAAAATAAAGCCCCGCTCCAGAACCGGATAACCTGTTACTCCCGTGACCGAGCCGTTCAGTTGGGCTTCCGATGTCGTGATATTGGTCGCAGCATCCGTGGTCACTGTCGGCAACGGCAATGTGAAAATCAGCGGGATCAGCTCTGAATTGTATTGCTCCTTCAATACGTGGGCACTCTCGTATTCTGTCCCCGCCAAGTGGACAAAACCTTTATACAACATGACGTCGCCAAACGAAAACGGCTGGTTAGTGCCCCCTTTGTCCGCTTTTCCCGCATCAGGCACACTTACCTTTCCGAGATACTCCATGCGATTCTGCCCGGCGTGTCCCGTGTTGACCATCTTGATGAGTACCGTGCCGTCTTTCGCCTGGGCCTTCAGCAGATAGGTCTGAGGAATCTCCAACCATACCTTGAACAGGTGGCTCCCTCGCTCCAGCGAGCCCGTATAAGAGGTCGTCACTTTGCCATTCAGGTCGTGAATTTCCAGCAGCACTTTCGAGGCCTCGGGAATGTGAAGAACGAGGTCCGTCACACCGTCAAAAGGGTTCGGAACATTCTGGGCAAGCCGGATGCCTTCCCCTCCCCCATGGATTTCTTCAACCCCCGTAACCCCCATAATGAAGTTTGTGTCAGGATAATAGAGCACCTCCTGCCAGTGTTTGGAGATATTCTCCACCAGCACACGATCCAGCTTTACATACCCGCCGTTTTGGTCTTGGCCAGTAAATTGGAGAATGACATTATCCTGCGCATGCAAGAAGCCAACACTGGCCAATATTGTTGCCCAAAGAATTACTATATATCCTGATTTACTCATCATCTCTGAAAATTTGATTTTTATAATATAAAAAAATAATTCTCAATTTTCAATTCTCAATTATTAACTAAACTCACCCTAAATCCAACCGAAATACTGACAGCATTTCCGTCATAGGAATCCCGACAAGTCACTCGGCAATAATTCGGAAGATAGGTCCACGATCCGCCCCGCAACACGTAGGGATTTCCGGACACAACGCACGGATCCTGGCTGGAATCCGCAGAATATGGGCCGTAGGAGTCTGCACACCATTCCCACAGGCTTCCGCTCATATCACACAGTCCCAGCTCGTTCGGCATTTTTTCGCCCACGGAATGCAATGTTCCACCGGCGTTGCCATTGTGCCACGCCACATTATCCACATCATCACTGCCGCTAAAACGGTAATATTGGGTATAGGAAGCGCCCCGTGCGGCGTATTCCCACTGGGCCTCCGTGGGCAGCCGGAAGGAGAGGCCTGTCATAGCGCTCAGCCGCTCTGCAAAGGTGATGGCTGCTTCCCAAGAAACGTTGTAGGCCGGCATATCGTCTCCCCTGCCATACAGATCAGACCATCCCAAGTTGTGGCCCATAATCACGGCCCACTCCCGCTGGGTGATCTCGAACTTGCCAATGTAATAGTCGTTCAGTAACACCTCGTGCACGGGACATTCATTGTCTTGGGCATCTGAGTCATAATTATTGCCTTGGGCATCCGTGCTTTGCGCCCCCATCAGAAAGGTGCCGCCGTCCACCCGCACCATATTGGCCACCAAATCCCGAATTACATTTTTCTGTTCCTCGCTAATTTCCATGTCATCCGCCCAGTGGATGATGATACCGTTGATATTGTCAACACGGGTGAAGTCGTCATTCTCGTATATATAGTCCCCTTGCACAAAGGTTGGGTCTTTGCCGCAGGAAACCACGAAAAGCATAATTCCCGAGACAACAAACAGCAATTTAATGTACCAATATCCTTTCATCTTTAATTTTCAATTTTACATCATGATGATATGGGATGCAGAATCCAACGCCCATCCGCACGCCCAAAGCGTAATGCATTTCATTGAGGGTGTTCAGGTTGTAGGCCATGCTTGTGACCTCGGCGGAAAGCACCATGTTCTTGACATGGAACATCAGCCCAGCGGCGGCCGTGGGACCGTAATAGGTTCTTTTAGGATAACTATGCCAGCCCTGGTCGCTTTCAAATTTGAGAGCACGGTAGCCGAAACCTGCCCCGATGTGGATGGAAAGCAGTCGGCACGGACGGACAACCAGCCCCAACTGAGCGCCCAAGTAGGATGTTTTAGAAGCCCCAGTAAGGACGTAGTGTCCGTTTGGTTGAAAAGGATCAAACGCGCCCTTGTAGTGGAAATTGGTCATAAAGCTGAAATACCAGCCGACAACCCGCATGGTGCCGACCTTGAAGCCGACCGACCACTGCGGCATGGATGTATAGGCGGCATTGAGGGTGCAGAACACAGATGGCAGCAATACCTTGCGCCTATTCTGCCGTGTCTGCTGGCGTTCAGCCCTCAGCTGTTGGGCCAGGGACTTTTGGAGGGACAAACTCTCCCTTTCCTCTTTCCGTGTGCTGTCGGCGGCGACTCCGGCTTGATCAGCCTTTTCGATGACCTCGGCGGTCCGCACTTCGCGGGGGTCGTCCATCACCAGCCGGAAACCTGCGGAGGCATCCCCGCCGTCGCTGCAGAGCGCATGTCCGTCGTCAGGATGAAAACCGTTGCGAACGGCACACGTCCACTCCATCGTTGTGGGAAGGCGGAATTGCATACCGCTTTTCTGGTTGAGCCAGAGGATGAAAAGCTCCACCTCGTCACGGGATACGTTATTCACGGGCAGACTGTCGCCCGCCTCGCCGCCCGACCGGGTGCCCATGATCTCGTTCCAAAGTTGCCACGTAACCGGCTGTTGGGAGATGTAAAAGTTTTTGATTGTGGATTGGGCGGAGTCTGCCATGCACATGCCGGAAGGCACAAAAAACATCTCCATGGGAGCATTGCCAACAAGTATGTGCGCGGAAGCGTCGTTTTGGGCGAAGATATGACCAGGGAAAGCGGCAATCAGAATCACGGTGATTAATCTGATGCACGCGGTGGAAGCTCGTAGGAGTGTGTTGGTCATCGCAGTTAGTTTTCAGGTTGCAAAGATACGACAAATTTCGTGAAAGCTCCTACCCTTTCCGCACCTCCGTCAGTCCACCTTTGTTGCCCACCACAAAAAGCGTCGGCGGGTTGTTGCCGCGCACGAAGTTGTCCAGATAAAGGGGCTCCCCGATGATGAAGCAAGAAGTGTGGAAAGTGTCGCCGGTTTTGAGCTTGGAGTTCTCACTCTGCAAGACCTCGAAACCGCCATTGCCGAGATGTTCGACCCGCACGCGGCGGTCGGGCGCCCAAATTATGGTTACGCATTCACCTACCGACAAGTCGTCGGAATAGATGGCACGGCTCAATATCATATTGGAAGACTCCCCTTTGCAGTCGCGATTCTCACAAAAGTCGTCCCAGTCGCGGAAACCCACGCAACGGGCGAGAATGGAAAGTGTGGAGTAGCGCGTGGTGTCGTAGCCGTCCACATAGCCCCACAATCGTTTGAGGGTGCTCACACCAAGGGTTTCCTTGCAGCGTTCCTGGATCACGCCGGTGAGAAACTGGAAGTCGGCGGGGGTTTTCATCTTGCGAGAGACGGACTCCTCTACCATTTCACGGAGTTTAAGTATATCGTTTTCGTTTGAGGACATATTTTCGATTTGATTTGCAAATATACGTAAAAAAACGAGTGTTAAACCACGATGTTTGGCTCACATTGTTGTTCATTATTCAACAAGCATCATCATCGCATCATCCATATAGCCTAATTCACGACCTAATGTCTGAATGTACAGCTTTTCAGCAGGATGGAGTGTGCCGTCCGCCTTCGCCAATTGTGCCAGACCGGACAAGAGGGTCGTGGCGTTCATTAAATCATCTTTGAAGATGTTCAGATCCACTTTTTGTTGCTTCGGATTGTCAATCTCCGCAAACAGGAGGTTTCGGCTTTTGTCCGAAATGTTCATGCCGCCTACCAACACTTTAAGCAGATTCTCCTCATCTTGCGAAAAATTGCCATCCACAAGAGCCATTCGGAATCCTACTGCTTGGTTTATCTTGGTCAGCACGGCACCCGGGAACGCTTAATGGTATAGTGCATGCTTTTTGCGAAGCCTACACATCTTTTTATTTGATTAAGATCACTACTATAGGGGCAGTTAAGTCTCTTTCGGTATTAAGTTTTTTTTGCTCCTATTGTACTTGATTGATGTTTGTGAGGTTTAGTTTTACTTTCCAATTCTCTAATTTTACATCGTATGTTTTGGCATTTGCGCCGCTAGTTGACAAAGCGGTTTGCGTATCTTTTTCCTTATACAAGTGCTTAAAATTTCTCTTGAATTCTTTCTGGGCATTTGTGCCATTAAAGATTATCAAGCC
>JAIKYR010000010.1 GCA_024682995.1 Bacteroidales bacterium
CGCACGGATGTCGCGCATATCGACACTCTTGCCGGAAATACCCAGCAAACCGCATTTCTTGTTGATGAAGGTGTTAAGCTGCTTGGAGTCCATCTTCTCGGAATCCATGATGTAGAGCAGCGCGCCGGCGTCAATGTCGCCGCAGCGGGTACCCATCATCAGGCCTTCCACCGGCGTGAAGCCCATGGAGTTGTCGATGGACTTGCCGTTCTTGATGGCGGTGATGGAGGCGCCGTTGCCGAGGTGGCAGCTCACGATCTTGCAGTTGTTGTAGTCGAGGCCCACCATTTCGGCGGCTTTCGGGCCCACATACTTGTGGCTGGTACCATGGAAACCATAGCGGCGGATTTTCTTCTCGGTGTAATACTCATACGGCAATGCATACAGGAAAGCCTCAGGCGGCATGGTCTGATGGAAGGAGGTGTCGAAGATGCCCACGTGTTTCACATTGGGCAGCAGCTTCATCATCACGTCGATGCCGAGCAGGGAAGCGGGGTTGTGCAGCGGGGCCAGCTCGCAGAGCTTGGCGATTTCCTCGCGCTCCTTGGGTCCGATGATCATGCTGCGGTCGAAATACTCGCCGCCGTGAGCCACACGATGACCCACCGCGTTGATCTCGTCCACCGATTGGATGACGCCGTGCTTCGGGTCCATCAGGGCCTCCAACACCAGTTTCACGCCCACCTCGTGGTTGGCGATGGGGGTTTGCACATAATATTTGTCCTTACCCACAGGCTTGTGGGTGAACTCACCCATCTCCAAACCTACGCGTTCCACAAGACCTTTGGCCAACAATTCGGGTTGCGGTTCCATTTCCAACAGTTGGTACTTGATGGAGGAACTGCCGCAATTTAAAACTAAAATCTTCATATTTGATTGATTAATGGATTATAATACTTTTTTAGAATTAAGCGGGGGCAAATATACAAAAAAAGCGAAAAGAAGGAACTGCCTGTATTGCGTTTTTCTATTTCTTTTTCATATTGGGAAAAAATGTATTTTTGCCCGTGTTAAAAAATTATAATCAGAGATTATAATACACACTGTAAAACTTTTTTATCCCAAAATAAAAATGAAACGATTCGTAATTTTATCCGCTTTTGTGCTTTTTTGCGGCACACTGTTTCTCTCCGCGCAAGAAAACACGGAGAAGAAACTCTCTTACAATATCATTAATGAGTACGGATTCTATCTGGGCGGCTCCTCCTGGGGTACCAACGTCGGCTTTGAAGGGGTGGTTGTCAACAGCATGCTTTTCAACCGCACACAAGACCTGCTTGGTATCGGCGTTGGCTATTCCGTTGACATTTTTGCCGGCCATGGCGTTCCGATGTTCCTGAACTACCGGCACTATTTTGACCGTGGCCGGGCGGTGAAGCCCCTTGTCAACATTGCAGCAGGCACCACGTTCATCTTCGGGGCCAATTATAACCTTGATTATGAATATTACGAAAACGGCGATCCGGTTACGACGGTCACGAAAAGATCCGGATTCGGGGTGTATGCCACTGTTGCCTCTGGCTTCCGGGTGAAAGCCTTCACCTTTTCCGCCGGATTCTATCTGAAAAGCGTCCCTTCGTACAATTATTTCTATATGGACAACTATCATTCCGCGCAACCCGCTAACATTTTCAACGGAGGTGTGCAGGTGAAGTTGGGATTCACCTTCTAAAAGACATTTGTCAAAAACAACGTATCCCAAAGGATGAAAAAGAAGAGGCCAAGAAACACTTTGTTTCTTGGCCTCTTCTTTCTTAACTTATTAGTTTCTTGTTTTAGAAGTACAAATCTCGCTCGCCGGCCTTGATACGCTCGATGCGTTTCAGCAGCTCGTCGCGGAATTTCTCGTCCACATTCACAAGGTTGTTCTCAATCACCTTCCAGCCCTTGGCGGCCACTTCAGGGGTGGCGTAGTCCACCAGATACTCGCTCAAGGTGAGGATGGCGTTCGGGGTGCAGTAGCGTTTGATGAAGCCCGGCACGCTGAACTCCATGAAATGCTCGCCCGTGCGGCCCAGTCGGTAACACGCCGTGCAGAAGCTCGGGATGTAGTTGCCGTCCAGCAACTCCTCGATGATTTCGCCGAGGTTGCGGTCATCACCGATCTTGAACTGCTCACGATGCAGATTCTGATCTTCTTGTTTGTCGCTATTTTTTTCGGTTTCCTCATGATGATATTTGTAATCGCCGATTTGCAGATTGGTGCCGCCATCAATTTGCGAAATACCATATTGGATGGCCTTGGCACGGAACTCGGCCGTCTCGCGGGCGGTGAGAATCATGCCTGTGTAAGGCACTGCCAAGCGGAAGATGGCGATGATTTTCTCGAACGTGTCGTCATCCACAAAATACTTCGTATCAATGTTCAAGCCGGAGGCATCTTTGATACGCGGGAAGGAAATTGTGTGCGGACCCACGTTGAAACAGGCCTCCAAATGGTTGGTATGGCGAATCATAGCCATCACCTCAAAACGCCAGTCGTAGAGGCCGAAGAGGATGCCAAGGCCATTGTCGTCGATGCCGGCCTGCTGGGCGCGGTCCATGGAGGTGAGCCTCCATTCGTAGTTGCCCTTGATAGTGTTGGCAGGATGGTACCATGAGTAGGCCTCCGGATGGTAGGTCTCCTGGAAAATCTGATACGTGCCAATACCGGCCTCTTTCACGATGCGGAAGCCCTCCACATCCAGCGGGGCGGCGTTGATGTTGACACGACGGATGGAGCCGTTGCCCTTCTTCACCGAATAGGCCAGCTTCGTGGTGTGCGCGATGAACTCCGGCGAGTATTTCGGCGACTCGCCATAGACGAGAATCAGACGTTTCTGACCATCTTCTTCCAGAGCCTCAATGTTATGAACAAACTCCTCGTCGGTGAGCGTGGTGCGCACTTGTTCATGATTGGAAGAGCGGAATCCGCAATATTTGCAATTATTAACGCAGTAGTTACCTACATACAGCGGAGCGAAGAGCACAATGCGGTTGCCATAGATGCGGCGTTTCAGCTCGCGGGCTCCCTCTTTGATCTCCTCCACCAGTTCGGGATCGGTGGTGTTGATGAGCACGGCGGTCTCCTCCAACGTCAGGCGGTTCTTGTCCAAGGATTTTTGGATGATCTCGCGCACCCGCTCGGGCGTGCTTTTCGTGTTGTGGATGTAATCCCACAGTTCATCGGGATCGATGAAAGGTTTTCCGATTTCGTCGGGAATGCGACATTTTTCTGGATGAAATTGCATATTGTTGGTGTTTTAATTGTTGTTTGTTATTGTATAAACCTGATAATATTGTGGAAACGTGATAGTATCGCGTTTCCACAATAAATTATAATGAATGCGGTACCATTATGATTTCGTCACCACCACCTTGACCTCCACATTATCGATTTTGCCCAATTTGCCGGAAAGGGCGTTTATTTGGTTTATTTCGCCTTCGACAATAAGAGCGATCACCGCAACGGAGCGGTCGCGGAAAGGCAGGCCCTGTCGGGCCAATACTATGTTGGCATATTGGGAGATAGCGCTGTTGACCAGCGGTGCCACCGTGCGGTCCTTGACCAGCACGGTAACGGTTCCAATTCTCTTTTCCATCAGTGCAACTTTTGGATTAGGTGATTGTTTTAATTACGGCGGCAAAAGTACAAAAAAAAAACGTATCTTTGCCGCCCGAAAACGTGGACAGATTTGTAATGATTGCAACCACATAAAAAAATGCTAAAGACATTTCCCACACGTTTTCCGTATTTTTTATTTAATTACCTTTAATAAAGTTCGTTTT
>JAIKYR010000102.1 GCA_024682995.1 Bacteroidales bacterium
CCATAGCTAGTGCCTTCGCTGTTGATTGCATAGGCTCTAACATAATATGTAGTATTTAACGACAACCCCCATAGATGATCAGAAAAAGAACCTGTTCCGGCACCACATGACCGACGAAATGCCCCCCCAGTAGTACTCGGGTTGTGTGAGTTACCATAACAAAAACCTCTTTCCGTCACCGAGTCTCCTCCATCACTGACCACTTCTCCAGCCAATGTAACCGATGATCCTGTCAGATCCACGGCTTGACCGGTAATAACTGTTGGGGGACGTTTGTTGACCACCAACGTAACATTGGTTGTACCCGTACAACCATATTGGTTTGTTCCTATTACGGTATAGGTTGTGGTCGTAAGCGGGGACAATATGATACTATTGCCATAACCCACAACATTATTCCCTTCTTTCCAGACAATCGATTCTGATCCAGCCACAGACAAAGTCGTACTTTCGCCCCAAAGAACCGTGGTGACACCAGAAATGTTTAACACCACATTATTGCAAGAAGTCATAAAAGTTTTTTCTTCACCGTATCCAGTTCCTATACTATTGATGGCATACGATCTTACATAATACCGGGTGTTTGGGGTTAGACCTGTAAGATTGCTGGTGAATGTTCCTATGCCGTTCCCATCGATTGTATGGTTGTCTGAGACAGAAGGATTGGGGGATGTACTCCAACAAACGCCATATCCCGTCACCATTTTACCTCCATCCTCAGTAACGACACCTCCACATGAAGCAGTCGTAACAGCAATATTGGATACGTTGCTTGTGAGTACTGTTGGAGGCAGATAACCTTTTGTAGTGAACGTCTTTTGTTCTCCGTAAGATGTACCCATACTGTTGGTGGCATACGCCCGTACATAATAGAGAGTATTCGGTGCTAATTCTGTCATATCACTCGTAAACGAACCCGTGCCTACGCCATTAGTGGTATGAGGGTCGTTCACTGTAGGGTTTTGTGACGTGCTCCAACACACCCCACGAGCCGTCACCATTGCACCACCGTCAGTAGGAATATTTCCTCCAGATGTCGCTGTTGTCTGTGCAATGTTTGAAACATCTTTTGTACTGAGGGATGGAGGAATAAAATTAACCACCACAGTTATAGAAGCCGTACCTGTACAACCATACTGGTCAGTACCCGTCACAGTGTATGTGGAGGTAACAGATGGCGTGACCGTCAGGCTTGTTGTGGTCGCATTGGTATTCCACAGATAACTACTGGCACCTGTAGCAGTTATTGTCACACTCTGACCGTATGTAACTGCTGTGGGTGCAGAAACAACAACATTCACTGGATTGCATGAAGTGGTGAACATTTTCTGTATCCCGTAGCTCGTCCCTGCCCTATTTGTCGCATAAGCCCTTACATAATATGTGGTGTTCGGGGTCAGCCCTGTGATACTGCTCGTGAACGCACCTGAACCTGTACCATCGGTGGTATGATCTCCGCTTATGGTCGGATTTTGCGATGTACTCCAACATACGCCTCGTGCCGTCACATTCGCGCCACCATTGTTCGTCACGTCACCTCCACATGTGGCGGCAGAAACATCTATATTGATGACATCGTTTGTAGTCACGGTCGGCAGAGCGGCAACTGGCGGAACTACAGTAACATCAATATCATTTGAACAATTATTACTCCATACTGCTGAAACCGAATACAGACAATCGTCATCTAAGGGATTACTATCCGTATATGACGTTGAAGTTGTTGTCCCTATCAACGAAGTCTGTCTGTACACATCATAACGGACCAAATTATCCGTAATTTTCTCCAAGGTTCCTTTAATTGAGAAATTTCTACTATAATTGTACCAGTAAAACGGGCCACTTCCATCATTTACTCCACTAACATACCCTAATACTGTTCCTTTTCCTGTGTTGACCGTCCCACTCCCAAATCGTATGACATAGGTACCGTATGCCACAACACCAAACCATATCTCTGATGTACCATCCACCAAAACAGCATTATACAAAGCAACTGTATTCCAATCACTTATAGCCACATCAGACATAGGTACAATCTGATTTACGACCTGTTGTCCTGGGATAAATTCACCATTTCTATATTCTCCTCCCTTGTACACTACCACCCTATAACTTTCAGCATAAGGACTGGACACAAAAGACACGGCTTTCAAAAGATATTGATTATAAGATGAAAGATCGGAAGGTACAAAGCGTTGCAACATACAAAGAGAGGCATTACCACCTTGCGAAGCATAGCTCTCTACAACTGAAGAGTCCCATGAAACGACAGCGGAATTTGGACTATTAGCGCTATACGTCAACGGTACATTCCACGACAAATTCACAACTGTCCCAGTATGCACTCCTGTCAGATTTTTTGGAGCAACACACACTTCCACTTTCGGTGTACCATAAAGGGAAACGCTTTCGCTACAACTACCCGAAGTCAAGGTTAAAGTCCTTGTGGACACAATTTCAGCTGTAGGAGTATATTTCACAAACACCCTTCCACCTATTGCAGGCAACGTAATATTTGAAGAGAAACTTGTTCCATTGGCACTTACTGTAAAATCATTGCCAGCCGTAACATTAATCGAACCTGTCAACGAATGGCCTCGCACATCCAATATCTGCACATCACCCTCTCCCCCTACTAAAGCAGAAAAGACCATATCGTCTTTTGAGCAACGCATAAATCTCCCTTCCACGCTCAACTCCTTAATTATTATGTGATTTTGAGTAAAATTATAGCCTGCATGCGGTGTATATAATGAGGTCAGCGAATAATATTCGTCATCAATCCCCCCCCAGCCCCAATTCATGTGAAACAAACCATTGGCATCATATCCATCGCACACAAACGCATGGCCTCCTCCACTTGCTTGATTTGCTGCATACAGGACTGGACGAGAATGATCAAGCTCATTTTTTATCAATGCAGACCAATCGCTATCTGAATAATCAGATTTGCTTACAAGGACACCTCCGTCAGGATAAGCAAAATATCGTTCAAGAGCATTGGGAATATCGGCCAAACTCGCAGAACTTTCATTAGTTCCATAATCCATGTTCAACGAAACACCACAATGATACATCAGCGTTGCAACCGCATTGATTTGCACAGAAGAAGAACCAGCTGTCAATTTATCAGGCATATTATTGTAATCGTATGTGGTTGATCCAAAATCCACAGATAACGTGCCATAGTTTGAGACATAGCTATGCTGGTTGATGCCTTCATTCGGCCATTGCCAATATCTGACAACTTGTGCCATTGCCGTGGCAGCACATCCTGTAACCGAATGACCACTATACGGATTATTCGCATCAGCAGGACATAATAGATTATAATACGGTTGTTGGTTCCACTGGGTAGTCAATAGGGGTGCCACAGCAGAACGACTCTGCGGATGGTAAGTGCCCTCCACAAAGCTTTGCCATCGCATTCCTGTCTCACCCTCCGGCACATTGGATTGCAGGATGTACGCAATTTCATCCCGGTAGCCATTGAGTATCTCCTTTTTGGCTGGAGGCATATTGGTCGTATCATACTGGCCCGTCAGCGAATAAGCCAACAAAGGTTCCACACGGTCATCTGCGCTCATGATCACCCAGCCTTCAGGTTCGAACTGCAGCACATAAAAACAGTTGAGCGTCCTGACGGCACCATTGTATCGTGACCTGCCTGATTGACGCTCATCTTCCCCCCTGTCTTCTCCATCCACAGCAGCACCTATCGATACTGTTTCCACATAAACAATCCTCGGAGCCTCAGCTCTGCTGACACCCTGCGACACGGCGCGGAAAAAATTCCATCCAGCGGTTTTCACTCTGTTAGTATCCACCGATGCGGCATACCCTTTCGTCCCAAACGTCACCAATCCCATCAACACAACAAAGAGCATATAGTATGTTTTTTTCATAATACAGTATTTATTTTTATTAATCAAAAAATGAAAGAAAACTCAAACCACTACTGTTTGATGACTTTAACCACACCAACAAGCCCCTCATTGCTGAATAGTCGCACAAAGTAAATGCCAGGGCTGTATGCCGACATATCGATTCGGCGTGTATCCTCCGTCATCGGCCAACGTTCTATATGAACCAACTTACCAGCTGGATTGTACACCATCGCACGAGTCAGTTCCTCTCCCCCACTCTCAAGCAAGAAGGTTATCTCACGATCGGTCGGATTCGGAAAGACCTTAATACGAAGACCTTCCGCATACGTATTAACTCCCACCGCAACCGTCAGGTGCAGCGTCACCACACTGTCGCAGCCGTGCATATTCTGCAATGTCTGCACATAATCACCCGACTGGCAATAGGATTCGCCATTCCAGATGTAACAGCTGTCGGACACCGACACAGTCTCTTCCGACACATCCGGATTCCACACATGGACAGATACGTTCGCCATCGCATAGCATCCCGCCTCACTGAAGCCCATCACTTGGAAATTCCCGGATGCGTCCACCAACATCGAGGAGTCCGTACTACCGTTGCTCCAGATGTACAACACACCGCCCTGGGCCACCAGCGTAGTGCTCTCGCCCTGACAGATGTTTGTATCGCCCGCAATGGTAATGACCGGCTGTGGCGACACTAGCACCACCACATCAGCACTACCCACGCAACCCTCCGACGATGTGCCGGTCACGCTGTACATGCCGAAGGCATTCACCTGCAAGGATGCTGTCTGGGCTCCCGTGCTCCAAATGTAATTAGAGGCACCTGTTGCCGTAAGCGTCGTGCTGCTTCCCGCACAGATTGTGGTATTGCCTGTGATGGATATCTGGGGATTCGGGTTCACCGTCACAAGAGCACTGGTCACGGCAGAACAGCCCTCCACATTGGTGGCGGTCACAAAATAGACCCCACTCTGGCCGACTGTGATGCTGTTTGTGGTAGCCGCGTTACTCCACACATAACTGCTTCCGCCACTAGCCGTCAGCTGGGTGGTATAGCCTTCGCAGACGGTCGTGGTGCCCATGATGGCAACCGTCGGGAGCGGGCGTATCGTCAGGTGCAAGGTGTCCGCGCTGGCGCAGCCGTCAGCGTTCGTGTAGTGATACACGTACACGCCGCTTTGCGTGTAGGTCTGGCCATGCCACGTGTAGCTGCCGCATTCGCTTATAGTGATGGCGTTGTGCGTGCCGTGCAGGATCGTCAGGTGCAACGTCACCACGCTGTCGCAGCCGTTGGCATTGGTCAGCGTCTTCGTGTAATCGCCGCTTGACGTGTAGGTGGTGTTATTCCAGGTGTAACTGCCGCAGGACGTCTCTGTGATACTGACAACCGATTTCGCCAAGACATTCACCAAATGGACTGCTGAGGTCGCATCACAACCGGTATTGTCGTTTCGGGAGAGTGTCACTGTGAAATAATACGGGTTTGCATTATCCGGAGAAAAACCGTTGACAACAAAGAACGGAGACGACGTAACCTGACAACCCGTAGCCGCACCTGTCCAACCCCATCCGTACACATAATCGGCCCCTTCCACACCTCCTGACACGAAGACATTCAACCTAAGATTACCATCCTCGCATACTCTGTCTCCACCCTGGATTGAGACTGACGGATCCGAAACCACATTGGACGTGACCGCAGAAGAGGTCACACTGCATCCGGAGATATTGCTGGAAACAGACACATAATAATCGTATGAACCCGCCATCAGGAGGTTTGAGGTGGTGTATGACGAGGCGTTTGCGCCGCTAACAGCAACCGCTTCGCCTCCATTCATCTTCCTATACCATTGATAGGCGTTTATGCCTGAGCCTCCGACCACGTTGGCTGTCAGGACGGTACTTCCGCCCTCACAAACCGTAGCCGGATAACCCGCCTCTCGGGTGACAGTCACCGTGGGAGTATTCATAACCCTGATATCCGGAGCCGAGGCGGTGGCACCACATCCGGCATTCGACGTAACGGATACCGTATAATGGTATGCGGTCACACGGGCCTCATTCACAACAACGTATGATGAAGAGGTCACACCTGGAAGCAGCGCACCATCCCTATACCACTGATAGATGCATGGTACTGTAGCCGGAGCAACATTGGCTGTCAGCGTGACCATGCCACCCTCACATACCAACGTGTCATCCACGGAAACCGTCACGACGGGCAGCGGATTAATCGTCAGGTGCAGCGTGTCCGCGCTGGCGCAGCCGTCAGCGTTCGTGTAATGGTGCTCGTAGGTGCCGCTCTGCGTGTAGGTCGCGCCCGTGCCCGACACCCACGTGTAGCTGTCGCACTCGCTTACCGTGATGGCATTGTGCGTGCCGTGCAGGATTGTCAGGTGAAGCGTGTCCGTACTGGCGCAGCCGTCAGCGTTCGTGTAATGGTACACGTAGGTGCCGCTCTGCGTGTAGGTCGTGCCTGTGCCCGACGTCCACGTATAGCTGTCGCATTCGCTTACAGTAATGGCGTTATGCGTGCCGTGCAGGACAGTCACCCACACATCCGCCGTGCCCGTGCAACCATATAAATTGGTTCCCGTAACCGTGTAAGTGGTCGAAACTGTAGGGCTAACCGTGATGGATGCCACAGAAGCATTGGTATTCCAATGGTAGGTATTCGCGCCGGACGCAGCAAGCAGTGTACTTTCGCCCATACAAATGGACATATCACCTGCAATGCTGACATTTACCGCATCACACGAAGTTTTAAATATCCGTTGCTCCCCGTATCCCGTACCCGAGCTATTAGTGGCGTAAGCTCTCACATAATACGTGGTATTGGGCATGAGGCCATAGAGGCTGCTCGTGAACATCCCAGAGCCTGTGCCATCGTTTGTGTGCGCATCAGCAACCGTCGGATTTTGCAAGGTACTCCAACACACGCCACGGACGGTCACGTTCGCCCAACCATCTGCCGTCACATTGCCGCCGCAAGTGGCAGAAGTCTCCCCAATATCCGTAACAGCATTCGTAGTAAGGGTGGGAAGCACAACAACCCGGACAAAAGTAACATGAATCACATGGTTTGCCGTCACGTTGGTAAACGCATATCCTGACACTGCGCCAACGGAAACACCATCAACGAAAACATCATCAACCTGATAGCCATCGGCCGGCGTTATAACATAGTAAGGCGAAGAACCATAGTTATATGTAGCTGTGCCAGAAGGTAAGATAACTCCCCCATCCCCTGCCGAGGCCGTAATGGTGTAATTCTTCAACGTCATCGTAGCTGTCAGCATACAGTTATCCGTCACTGCAGGTAGTGTCACCAAATAGGAAGAACCCATAGAAATCGCATTTGGCATGATGTTGGCGCCATTGTACATGATGGCCGTCACCTCATAGCCCTCATCCGGAGCCACCGTAAAGGTAGGTATAGTACCATAGGTAACTGACTGGGTACCGGGTGCAATTGTACCGTTCGACGGTTGTAGCACCATCACCATGTAGGTATTGGGTTCGAATGTCGCACTGATACTATGGTTGGCAGCAATATTACTGAAGGTATATGAAACTGCCGCACCTATTGGGCTGCCGTCAACGATTACCTCGCCGATATGATACCCAGGTGAAGGCGTTATAACATAGGCGATGTTATCACCATAGTGTACCATCGTGGTCCCAACTGGATTGATGGAACCGCCATTACCCACAGAGGCCGTGATGGTGTAGGTTTTCAACGTCACCGTTGTAGTAGCCGTACCTTCACAACCATATTGGTTTGTTCCTATCACCGTATAATCCGCAGTTGTAATCACGTTCACGGTAATGTTTGGAGTGGTCTCGCCCGTGCTCCAATGATAAGTGTTTGCGCCCGATGCCATGAGCGTCGTGTTTTGGCCATAGTCAACGAACGTGTTGCCTGAAATACTAACATACACCGTATCGCACATGGTTGTGAACATCCTCTGCTCGCCATATCCCGTACCCACTCTATTGGTGGCGTAAGCTCTCACATAGTAGGTCGTATTGGGGGTAAGGCCCGCAAGGCTGCTCGTGAAGGTCCCAACGCCCACACCGTCGTTCGTGTGAGCGTCAGCTAAAGTCGGATTCTGCATGGTGCTCCAGCAAACGCCGCGGTCTGTTATCGGCGCATTGCCATCAAAAACAACGTTGCCACCGCAGGATGCCATGGACACGGCCACATTTTCGACTATATCCGTGGCAACGGTAGGAACCTCCGCACACGGGGTGATCGTCAGGTGCAGCGTGTCAACCTGCATACATCCAATCTCATCCAAATGACGATACAGATAACGGCCGCTTTGTGTATAGGTACTATCATGCCAAACAAACGAGTCGCAGGCGGAAGCCTCAACAAGTTCATTATCTGCCAGATGAACAGCAAGGTGGATTCTAACAAGAGTATCCCTACCATTATCCCTGATCAAAACAGAATAGTTTCCAGCTTCTGTGTATGTTGACCCACGGAATTCATACTGCCCGCCCACACAGATAGTTTCATCAATATTCACTTCAGGAACAAACAGATATTCTCCAAAATGAATATCCATGTTTTGAGACAATAGCGTGTCTATGCCTTGAAGCTGTTGAGCCGTAACGACCGTAGTATCGGAATAAGTCGGAAACAGCGTGGTCATACAGTAGTCGATTTCCTGCATGGAGCCCGCCGCAAAATCAAAGGGACCCATGTTTACCACACCTCTTCTGTCACCGCCAACATATCCAACCGTCTCTTCTCTCCATCCATCTGTGCCGCCATAATTCTGGTAATTGAATCCGGTGTATGCTACCGGATCGAGAACACCCCAATTGCACGGGTCGCTGGTGCCAGGGAACATGAAACGACATTCCGATCCGTTGGCACCATCCTGCGGATAGCCATTTCCACCATAGACCAGATGAGTTCCGTCTCTCCAACGATTACGCATCAGATTGTAGAATTCCACAGCCGTATGAGGATCTCCAACAAGGGAGCGGTCATTGTTGTAAGAAATAAATCCCGTCATTCCCATACGTTCATCATCCGCTATGCCATTTCCAAAGTTTGTCCCCGTTATGGCGTATTGATTATTGCCATCGAACACAAATAATCCGCAATCTGTTGTATCGGTAAAGGATGGATTATCCAATCCGTCTGCCGGAATGCGAGGACCACCCAATATGGTCAGCATCTGTATCGGCGGATTCGGGCCATAATGAGACGGCAAGCCGCTTCCATCAACCGTAGAAGCGTTGTATGCGTATGCGGTGTTATTTTTCACATCACACCCCACGCGGTCGTCTTGAGCATAACCCACATCCCAATCAGTCCACAGACTGGCGTACGCATTGTAAAGATCCGTTTGGGAGCGGTTAAACAGTTTGTATTTGACAAACAGCGTGTTGTTCAACACAGAATCCTGTGGAGCGTCGTAGCCGTACACCATGGCATGGACCTCCACGCCGATGGGCATTCCACCTATCGGGGTGCGTTTGACCGGTTTGTCGTTGAAAACGAAAAACAGAGCCATGTCACCCGGGAACGAGGGATAGTCGCCGTGTGACGGATCGTAATGGTTGTCGCCGTCCACATCCACGAAAGGCGCAATATGGTAGGCCTGACCCTTGGTTGTATCGCCGTGCGCAGGCCATGAAGCGATGTGGAGCGGGATGGTATAGTCCGGCTCATCGTAGCGGACCAGGAAATCCATTACCTCTTCCCGCGTGATTTTGAAACAGCGGTTCCATCGGGTGACAGTCGCACTGTCTGTGGATGCATCGATGGTTGAAAGAGGTCCCGGCCAGAAATCCTCACAGGCACCCATACCTGTAAAATTAACGACATCCGCATAGATACTGTGACTTCCTGCGGAGAGATGTAAGGAATCTGAATCATCCACGCCGCCCAGCCACAGGCTATGGCCAAAGATGGAGGATGTTTGCGAATCCTTGGGTACTCTGTAGAAAGCATTGTTATTCTGATACTGCAACGCCCCGACCGAGAAATAGGCGGCAACGTTGTTCACATCAATCAGATTGTCGAAATGCACATACATTTGTTGCTCACTATAGGCGGTACCATATTCATTGGTGGCGTATGCCCGTACATAAAAAATGGTATCTTTGTAAACCCCGGTAAGAGCGCTGGTAAACTTGCCGTCATACGCATAGAAATTATTATACATGGTATAATCGGTATAATCGTCACTAACACTGTGGCTGTCGGTCAATGTCGGATTAGGAGATGTGCTCCAACAGACACCACAAGCCGTAATTTGCGAACCGCCATTGCTTACGACGGTAGCCTCAACGGTAGCAGATGTCGAATCCATACCGAAAATGTTGTCCAAATCAAGAACAGGTGGAGTGCCAATCGTCATGAAGCTCTTTTGTTCGCCATAGCTTGTCCCCACGCTTCTGGTGGCGTATGCCCGCACATAATAAACCTTGCCCGGCAGCAAGCCCGTAAGCTCGCTGGTGAACGCACCCGTGCCGGCTCCATCAACCGTGTGGGCGTCGGCAATTGTCGGGGCTGAATGCAAGCTCCAACACACACCGCGGGCAGTGACAGTCCCATTGCCATCGTAGGTCACATCGCCGCCGCAGGTTGCCGTATATCGTGTAATGTTGACTACCGTGTCAGTGTACACTCTGGCAAGATTCACACCATCACCGAGAACGCAGCGAACGGAAAGACCACGGGAAAAATCGTTATACCCCATGTTAACACCAGAACGGTCAAAACTAATTTTCTGACTATATGTGTAATTCATGTACCCGTTATAATTGGAAGCCCAAAAAACAGCAGACTTTCCGAAATCAACATTGTTCTCAAACCTTGAATAATTTTCACCAGTTTCCCAATTGTAACTGTACGTTATTGACGCAATGCCAACGGGAACAGCCGAAAAACCAGTTGAATTGTTGGGAACAACACTTTGGTCGCTCGGAGTACATTCACTACTATTGCTGCTGACACCGTAGGTATAACTATAGGCCTCCCACCCTGTATTATCTGCCAATGCCTTTGCAATGCTATTGATATCCCCATTACATCTATAACAATTCCGACTACCAACATAATCCGTCAATTGGTTCCATTCCGAGTCACTTGGAACATGCCAACCAGTAGGGCAAACACCTTGAACTCCACTTGGATTAGTCGCACTGGAAGGCATCCCATACATTAGCGCCGACCAATTGTACAGATACCCATAGATTGGAAGGCTATTCATATTCTCCACATTGCTCTGAGCCATTCCCGGCAGACAACGATACGGAACACCCATATTATTTCCAAGAGTATCGATCCCCACCCCATCGGCATAATGTGTGGTACGTAAATTCTCTTTCATCCAGCACTGGTTGCCAATCTGCACCGTATTATAGACATTTCCGTCGTAGTCGGTGACGGTTTCATGACCCGGACAGGGTTTGGCATCGCCAACAGGAAGAGTCATAAACATCACCTCATCGCTATACACTGTGCGAAGAGTGTTGAAAGCATACGCCCGTACATAGTATATAGTGTCAGGCATAAGGCCCGTGAGTGCACCCATAAACGTTCCCGAGTCAGTGCCGTTGTGCGTGTGCGCATCGACATACGTCGGGTTTGGACTTGTGCTCCAGCACACACCATGAGCATCAAGGAAGACATTTCCTCCCATCGAAACACTGTATTCCGCCATGGCGGAAGAGTCAACCACTTGAGAAATCACCGGCGGTGAAACTTGCAAGTTCCAAGCACCCATATCATTTAGACTCCGCGGGACAATATAGTATCGGAAATCATAATTATTCGAACCAATCCTGGATGTGGCGTAATTGACCCCTATGACATCCTGAACTATTCCAGTAGGGATCGGCATATCGATATAATCCACATCCTGGAAATATGGGAACAATGCGGGAGATGACACATTATTTTGCGACAAATCATAACGGTTCTGAACGAAATCACCCGTGGAAGTAATGGTCACAGCCTCCAGTTGAATCAATTCCGCCTGATGCGATTCCATAAACGCATTATCGTTCAATTGGGAAAGGTTCACAACAAGTGGTGCGACGGACACGGAATGTGCCTCCAGCTGTCCGTATGGGAGAACGGGCACAAACTCAAGGAACCCATAATTGTTTGTCAACGTACCGACTACATCTTTAATCTGGTCGCCCACGGCCAAATCCCCCAGAACATTGTTGGTATCATTAAGCAAAATAGCTCCTGTTGAATCCTGAATGAATTTCTGATTGTTATAAGAAGATTTTGCCGTCACCACAACACTACCCACCATCCTGTATTCAACATCTCCGTGAACATTAATTTCGTGATTGGAGAAATCCATCTTGCTTCTCAGTTGGGCTATATTCTCACAGGACTCTCTCTCTGTAGTAAAACTCACCTCATTGCCATAACTTGTTCCAACGCTGTTGGTAGCATACGCTCTCATATAGTACGTGGTATTGGGTGTAAGCCCCGTGACAACACTCCCCTCTACCCCTATACCTGTGCCGCTAACCGTATGTGCATCGGCAATCGTCGGATTGGGATTCGTGCTCCAACACACACCGCGAGCCAACAAACTTGGGCATCCGGCATCTACCACATTACCAGCGCATATAACGCCATTTGACGAAATGTTTGTAACGCCATCCGTAGTCACAATAGGAAGGACACATAGTGTGGCAAAAGTTACGGGCAACGACCAATACGAATATGAGCTATCACTACAGACCGTACGCACATATACATAGTAATCCTTCCCAAACATCAGCCCACTCAACGAGAATGTGGTGTTCTGCGTGACATAAGGAACCAGTTGGTCGGGAGATACCGATGGGACACTCGTATACACATACTCCCATTTGCTGTCAGAATTATGGACTGGTGTGAATGTGATGTCGGCTGTACTGTCACTAATATTATCCGCCATCAGGTTGTACGGCCTGCCACAGTCCTTAGCTGTAATACTAATGGAATCCACTGCTGCAGGCGGCATAGTTCCGCCAGATGCGTCGTTGGTCCAACGGAAATAAAGCCGTTGAACAGAATTGGCAACCGAAGAAGGCAGCACCACGCTATAGGTGGTCCAATCGGAGTTTAAATTGAATTTGGGTTCTAACAAGATGGCTCCGGATGGATCATCCGTTTGGTAATTATATAACATACTTGTAGGCTTAGCCTCAACCGGCAGCGGGGTACCAACATAAACTTTTAAGAAATCGAATGAACTTTCGCCATCGCATCTCCAATTGAACCTGAGTTCAAATTCAGTTCCTGCACTGAACTGGATGTCACGATAAGCCCATACCGTTGTGTTTTCCCCTGAAACCGTATAGGCATTCGTCAATCCGTTGTCATTGGAGATAAACAGCACTGAATCCGTCAAATCCATAGGCTGCCCAATGTACCATTTATTGGGGCGGGAACAGTTTATCAAGCTCCACTTGGAATTTTCTTGTCCGTCTTCAAAATCATGATGGTACGGTAGTGTTGCCGGAACCTGAGTTGTACAGAACGAAAAACCATCTGACCACGAACTATGCTCCATTCCACAGTTAGTACGCACATAGAGGGTATATGTAGTATTCGCGCTCAAGTTATCAAGATGATAGGTTGTATCGAAAATAGTCACAACAGATGTTTCAGAAATAGTATCGCCTTCTGAAACAGCCACCACATCCCACGCATTATCCGTATGGAGGGCAGGTGAAAAATGGAATCCCACCGAAGAGCTCGTCACAGTGTCCATTACCAGATGATCTGGAAATCCGCAGGCATGTCCCACAATGGAAATATTGTCCACGGCGGCCGGCGGCATGACACCTCCCCCGCCATCGTTACGCCACAGCAAATAGAGGCGATGCACGCCTGAATACGAAGAGTTCAGCAAGAAGGTATAATGCGTCATGCTGTCCACCATGTTGAAATCCGACCCAAGTTGCATGGTTCCTGATGGCATGCTATTTCCAGAAGGAACGGACGGTGAACCCAAGAACACTCTCATATAGTCGTAATAGTTTTCCCCACGTCCCTTATAATCAAACGAGATTACATATTCACCATAATTATTTCCAAAATCAATGTCACGATACGCCCATACATTTGTTGTGTAATAAGTATTGTATGAGTGAGTGTTACCTCCATCGTTAGATATGTAGAGAGCAGAATCACCTGTGGCATCCGCCACCGCTCCACCGATATACCATTTGTTAGTGACACCGGAATTGTCAAACATCCATTGTTTATTTTCAGTCACATCCTCCCATCCCTGCGAATACGGCAGTGTCGCCGGATGCTGTGTTGTGATAAAGGTCACAGGAAATGACCAATCGGATCCACTATCTGGGCCACAAATGGCACGCACTCCCACCTCATAAGGTGTATTGTATGCCAATCCAAACAACTGCAACAAATCCACCACGGTGTCTGTAGTCTGGCGCGTCTCCGAGCCTATCCGCAATTCGTAAGCTGTCGGTGTAGTGGTACCCGAATAGGTTATAGTGGCCGTGTGGCCGGTCACATTTATTCTTGGGATTGCACAGGAAGAGCTTGAGGGCACTATCACGTTGTCAATATAAGCAAAATTGTATCCGTACGTATAGGTGTAATCTGTCGGAATATCATCCCTACGCATACGAAACGCAATATGTCCATCAGCACCTGTGTAGTTGGCCAAAGAGATATCAAAATGTTCGCCCGTCAACGAAGTTACAGCAACGGATTGGACAGGGGTGAAGGTCGTCTCCGGATGATAAGGGTCCGTCACCACTCCGACTTCGAATCTTGAGTAGTAGCTCGCGGATGTGGAACTGTTCCTTCTGGCCTCAAACGACAACGTCAAATCATTCAGAATGCCGTCCATCTTAGGCAGCAGCGCATAAACATCGCCATACGATGTGGACGTGGTGTTTGTGGTATAGTAGTTGTTCAGAAGCAGGGAGTTGTTGCCGCTGGCGGCATACGAGGAATTGGCATATATTCCCGCACCATATGATGTGCTGGTGCCGGTGAACAGGCGTTCCCAGCAATCCGGTAGCGACATGTTGGAACCCGTATAGTTGTCAAAACCCTGGTAGTACGGCAATGCTTCAGCCTCGCAGATGGTCCTGAAGCTTATCTCATTGCCATAGAACGTGCCATCGCTGTTGGTCACGTAGGCCCGCACATAGTACGTGGTGTTGCTCCAAAGGTCCGCAAGCGTGCTCGTGAACGCACCCGTGTCAACACCGTCCACAGTATGGCTGTCGTCCACTGTCGGATTGGGAGATGTACTCCAGCACACACCACGGGCGACAAACGGAAGCCCCCTGTTCAAAACATAGCCACCCGAAACCGCTGTGGACGTGGTGATATCCGTCACGGCAGCCGTGGTCACTCGAGGAGCACGCGTGTCTTGAATGGCGCAATCGGACAAGGTAACCGCAAGATTGTCCAGATACCAGCCAGCACAGAGTTCCGACCCAGATGATGAGGCAGACACTTTGTTCACCCGGAATTGCAACCGCAACCATCTTGGAGTCCCGTTTTCACCTGAGAAGAGAATTGGATACAAATCAAACTTCTCATGATGCCAATTCGTGTTATCCGGGCTGTACGCCATCTGCCCCGAATGCCAGTCGGCATAGGCATTGTCGCTGAAACGGCCCTGGACAATAGTCGCCATATCATCCGCAGCATCACCGTAGTAGATGTCGCTGCTGTTTTCGAAGTTGAGAAACCTCCAACCATTCCAATCCGGCACCCCTTCGGAATCCAGATTCTCCGCCACCGAATACAGAATGTAAGCTTCATCCAACTGACTCACCTTGCAGATATGGTCAAAATCCAAGTAAACATGATTGAATCCAGTGGAATTATCCGAGAACATCAACGGAATGCTTGGAGTGTGAAGCATGGAGTGACCTGCCGTAGAATACACAGGCGAATGCATGGACCTCGGGGCAGAAGCATACAAGGAAAGGTAGTTCCAATTATCGTTATACGTCGTGTCACCAACCACCCGCCAGTTCTGTTCAGAAAACAAAGTGGTTGTGGTCATTTGGATATTATCCCCATCAAAATCCTCAAAAAAGACAGTATCCGTAACGCACAGTGTAGTGGTAAAGGAAGTAGGAATCGACCAATCGGAGGTGTCACCAACAGC
The DNA here is from genome assembly GCA_024682995.1 of Bacteroidales bacterium. Lineage (GTDB taxonomy): Bacteria > Bacteroidota > Bacteroidia > Bacteroidales > WCHB1-69 > F23-D06. The sequence goes on from JAIKYR010000102.1 coordinate 16,046, forward strand.
ACAAATGGCCCTCACTTCCACTGTATAACGCGTATTGTTAGCGAGACCGAACAGATGCTTCATGTTTACGGTGGCAGATGTGGTCTGTCGCACATCCGTACCGATTCGCAACTCGTAAGCAGATGGCATGTTACTTCCTGAATAGGTTATGGTGGCAGTATTGCCACTCACATAAAGTCTCGGAATGGCACAAGAGGTATTGGCAGCCACCAACAGATTGTCAATAAAAGCATAGTTGTAACCGTTGTCAGCAGTGTACCCCGCTGGGAGATCATCCATCCTCATTCGGAAAGCAATGCGGGCATCCGTACCCGAAACGTTGGCAAAGGGAACCTCGAACGTTTCCCCTGTCCTTGAAGTCACCGCTATTTCCTGGACCAGTGTGAAAGTCGCCTGCGGATCATTGGCATCGGAAACCACCCCGACTTCAAACCTGGAGAAGTTGTCATCTGCTATTGAATGATACATTCTGGCATCGAATGACAAAATAAGACTATTCAGACTGGCATCCAACAACGGAAGCATCGCATAAGCATCACCAAACTGACTGCTGCCAATGGAAGAATAATGATTGTACAAACACAAGGTGTTGTCTCCACTCGTGGCATACGAAGAATCCGCAAAAATACCCACAGTATTACGACTTGGTCTTCCAACATTAACTCTCTCCCAACAATCTGGTATGGGGGCAGTAGCAAGAGTGGAAGTACCCACATAGTTGTCAAAGTTTTCCCTATACGGTACGGGCACTGGCATACACAATGTGGTGAAATGCTCCTCATCACCGTAAAAGGTTCCCGCCTGGCTCGTCACGTACGTTCGCACATAGTACGTGGTGTTGGATGTGAGGCCCGTCAGACGGCTCGTGAACCAGCCCGTGCCCGTGCTGTCGTTTGTATGCGCATCGGCAATCGTCGGGTTCGGGATCGTGCTCCAGCACACGCCACGGTCCAGCACCGACAACATTTCTCCCAATACAACCATGTATTCTACCACAGCGGAAGAATCGGTCACATCGGAAACCGAAGGTGCAGAGACCCACTGATACAAGCTAATATCATTCGACGAGCGTGGCACTATATAATACCGGAAGTCATAAAAATTCGCACCTATTTTGGTTGTGGCGTAATTGACGCCTATGATATTCTGAACCACTCCGGTAGGGATGGGCATATCGATATAATCCACATCCTGGAAATACGGGAACAAAGCAGGTGAAGACACACTGTTTTGCGACAGATCATAACGGTTCAATCGAGCGAAATCACCCGTGGACGTAATGGTCACATCATCCAGTTCTATCAACTCTGCCTGATGCGAGCTCATAAACGCGTTGTCATTCAGCTGGGGAAGGTTCACGACACGCGGTGCGACAGACACGGAATGAGCCTCCAACTGTCCGTACGGAAGAACGGGTATGAATTCCAGGAATCCAAAATAGTTTGCCAGCGTGCCGGTCAAATCCCGGATCTGGTCACCCACGTCCAAATCACCCAGAATATTGTTGGCATCATAAACCAATATAGCTCCTGTTGAATCCTGAATGCATTTCTGGTTGTTATAAGAAGCTGTTACCGTCACCACCGCACTGCCCATCATTCTATATGCAACATCTCCCCGAACACTAACCTCGTGATTTGAGAAATCCATCTTGCTTCTCAGCTGGGCAATATTCGCCACGGTCAGTTCGGCAGGATATCCCAAGACGATTGTATCTGTAGTCATCACATTTCCAAAAAGATCCATAACACCCTGTACAAACAACAGGAAGGTGTCGGTGTAATCGGTGGAAGGTGATACTGTCAGGAAAACCATATTGGAGTCCACCGACACCGAGGTTACCGTCATGTTATTATTGAAAACGTAATTGTTCATGCTAACCGCTGAAACAGTGTCAACAGCCTCATTGAATGTCAACACCACCGTATTGGGATGCACGATTCTCGTTTCTGTTATAACAGGGGCGTCCACATCTGGCGGAACGCATCTGTGTAATGTCAAATGCAAAGTGTCCACCAGAATACATGCATGCTCATCGGAGTGAGTATACGTGTATGTATATTGTTTGGAAATGGGGTAAACACATATATCATCAAGGAACACCCGTCCCCTCATGTCTGATGATGTTCCACTCTCAAACCGGATAGATGTGAAATTCTCAACGGGAGTGAAAATCTCGCATGAAACCAGGTCGCAAGACTGTTTGTCACCGGGTAAATCATCAAAAGTGTACACATGGTTGTTAACATAGACACTTAAAACAGATGGGGAAGGGGAAACGGACGAGTATGATCTTGCCTTAAAAGTGATATATACGCTGTCGTAAGCGCTGAAATCCATCACGGGTGTTTCAATCCATCCACTTTCAACACTCCGTCCAATCATAATCTTCCCGTTGGCTGGGACGGCACGATAATAGGACCATCCGGCAGGAAGCTGGTCTGCCGCCGGTGTTCCGCTGCTCACATCGCATTGTCCGGTCCCAACAACCGTTGCACAGGAGAAGTCCTCATATAGCAAAGTGTCAGGGTTATCATTTGCATAGTAGGTGGTTCCATGCCAAGTGAAGCTGTCACAGGCCATAACTGTCTCACTGCCGTGCTGCGGTTGGGTAATCGTCAACTTCAACGTATCCACACAAGGACAGGAGCCGTTCTGGTATGCATAAATATATGTTCCCGATTCCGTATATTCGGTTCCATGCCATGTATAACTACCACAGGTAGTGTCGATTATCACATCATGAATAGCCGGAAGAATGGTCAGATTCAAAGTGACCACGCTGTCGCACCCGTCTGAAGCCGTGAAGGTTTGTGTGTAAACATCCGATGTTGTAATATAGCCCATTGAACCCCACGCATAGCCGCCGCACACCTGGATTGTTTCCTCATGCCTATATCCTTTTTCCAAAATCCGGAAATCCTCCACATGATCCACAGAATATCCCTCGTAACCATAGTCATCGTAAAAGTCCTGCGCATTTTTATCGGACTTCTGGCAAAGATATTGCCAACCTGGTGATGCCTGACAATAGATGGATCTCGCCCCGCATGGGATGAAAATGTACAGGTCATCACCGTAATCTATCGATTTCTGACAGTCAACATCTTCCCAATAAGACAAATGATCTTCTTCCCAACAAAAATCCGGCATTTCCGGGAAAGGGCAGATTGTATCCACGCCTTCATATACGGGAACACTACACAGCCCAGGCTCCAGCCGAGGTGGATTCAACGAATTGATATATACAACCCCATCATAATCAATAGCCCATCTGCCAAGCACTATGCTATCACTCTCAATGATCAGTGTGTCGTACGGCAAACTTTCCTCTCCAATATACCGAACGCTGGCCGGCACGGTGATGGTGCCGATCATCGCCGAGTTTTGAAATGCATACTCATCAATATATTCTATGCCGTCAGGCAACACTATGGGTGAAGAATAGCTATAGTTGCCATAAAATGCATCCGGTCCTACCCTCTTCAAGGAAGCGGGCAGCACGATGGGCACACTAATGTTGTTACAATCCTGGAACGCGCTCTCCCCTATCGAATCCAATCCCATGCTAAACACCAATGTGTCAATACCTGTTCGGTAAAATGCACTCTGCGCTATATACTTCACCGAACTGGGAATAATAACCTTGCCCCGAAGACCATTATCTCGGAAGAAAAGATTCTCCGGGATTATCCGGACCGAATCGCCTATGTCAAGTCTGCAATAAGCATCACTGGAAAAACCGATATTTCGCGGATAGTCAAAGTTGCCCAAGTATTCGGTATGACAATTTCTGGCATTATAGGATATCCTCTGCAAATTATTGGCCAATACAAACGCATCCTCTGCCATATAAATCAATTCCGTCCCAATATTCAATTGTTTCACGGATGGACAATCATAAAACGCTGCACCACCAACATACAACAAGCTATTGGGCAAAAGGATATCTTCCAAAGAGTCGCAATGTTGGAACGCATATAGGGAAATAGTATCCAATCCTTCCGGGAAGTAAACCTTGCGCAGATTGTGGCAATTCTGAAATGCGAAATAATTAATTTTGTGTACCGACGACGGCAGATGCACTTCTGTCACATTTGAGTTACGGAAGCTTGCCACGCCGATTTCCGAAACCAAATATTTTTGGCCATTAAATTCAACCGTGTCGGGAATCACGGCCACGCCCATATAGGCAACCGACACTGTCCTAACATACAATGACATGTCAGACCAGTTATCCAGCCATGAGTTATTCACATTATTGTTCACTTTAACACGATTGGGATTTTGGGAGATGATCTTATAGCCAATTCCGTTCACCACAAAATCATCATATTGTCCGGCCCAAGCGAAAAACACATGAAAACACAACAACAAAAGTACAAGTCGTTTCATAAGCTAAGATAATATAACTCAACATTTTATTTTTATTCACACTTCAAAGATCCCTTGTCGGGAAAATCCTTTCAGACAACACAGGGCAAGCCTGCAAAGATACACAAATTCTCAACAATACATTGTTCATAAACCTCTTGTGTAAGATGTTTTTTCCAATATTTTTTTTAATGTTCGGAAACAAAAAAATTCGTATATTTGCCACCCCGTAAAAAAGGAGAAAAACAACAACTAATAACCCATTTAATAACTTTTTTAAATTAGTAGAATTATGGCATTTAAAGGAGCTTTAATCATTGACACGGAGAAGTGCAAGGGCTGCGGTGTCTGCATCACGGGATGCCCCAACCAGTGCATCGGTCTTTCCAAACACGTAAATGCGAAAGGGTACAACTACCTCGAGATGGTGAACGAGGACGGCTGCATCGGCTGCGCCAGCTGCGCGGTGATCTGCCCGGACGGCGTCATCGAAGTGTATCGTGCGAAGGAATAAGCCCAAACCGCTTTCATTCAGAATCAAAACAACAATTAAACAACTAAACATCGTAAAAAATGGCAAAAGAATTAAAATTAATGAAGGGTAATCAAGCCATTGCTGAGGCTGCTATCCGCTGTGGTTGCGACGGTTATTTCGGATATCCCATCACACCGCAGAGCGAAGTCCTCGAGCATCTGATGGCGGAAAGACCATATCTGACAACCGGCATGGTTGTGCTTCAAGCCGAAAGCGAGTTGGCCTCTATCAACATGGTTTACGCTGGCGCATCTACAGGTAAACGCGTCATGACCTCATCCTCATCTCCCGGTTTCTCCTTGATGCAGGAAGGTTTGTCATACATTGCCGGTGCCGAGCTGCCCGCATTGTGTGTTAACGTCGTTCGTGGCGGCCCAGGTCTGGGTACCATCCAGCCCTCACAGTCCGACTATTTCCAGACCACCAAGGGTGGCGGTCATGGCGACTACAGACTGATTACCTTGGCACCCGCATCCGTACAGGAAATGTACGACTTTGTGGAACTCGGTTTCGACTTGGCTTTCAAATACAGAAACCCCGCTGCCATCCTTTCCGACGGTGTTATTGGCCAGGTAATGGAAAAAGTCATGGTTGACGATTACAAACCACGCTGGACCAACGAATATATCGAAGAGCATTGCCCATGGGCCGCTACCGGTCATCGTGCTGGCGGCAAGAGCACTATCGTCACTTCTCTTGAACTCGAAGCTCTGAAACAAGAGGCTATCAACGAGAGAATCCAAGCCAAATACAGAAAATGCGAAGAAGAAGACGCCCGCCACGAGGCTATCCAGTGCGATGACGCTGAATACCTGTTCGTAGCATACGGTTCAGCCGCACGTATCTGTATGAAAGCCATGGAACTGGCACGCGCCGAAGGCATCAAAGTCGGTTTGGTGCGTCCTATCACCCTGTGGCCCTTCCCGACCAAAGCTGTGGCTGAAATCGGTGGCCGCATGAAGAAAATCCTCAGCGTTGAAATGAACGCCGGTCAAATGATCGAAGACGTGAAACTGGCAGTGAATTGCAACGTTCCCGTTGAGCATTACGGCCGTTACGGCGGTGTCATCCCAACCCCGGTTGAGATTTTCGAAGCTTTGAAAAAAATGGTAAAATAATTTAATTAGCATTGAAATTATGACAAGAGAAGATATTATCAAACCCGAAAACTTAGTGTACAAGCGCACCTCTGTTTTGAAGGATGCCAC
>JAIKYR010000103.1 GCA_024682995.1 Bacteroidales bacterium
CTTGGCTATAACGGGGAGGCACCAGCTGACAAGGGTGGCGCTCCTGCTCGGATTATTCAATCGTGGTTGGCGAATCGTTCGGCCATGAGTGATGTAGATGCGTGGTTGATGGCAAATGCAAACAACCGGGCGTGGAACGCCTGCGCGATTGTCAAGGGACAGAAGTATATTTACTTCAGATCCCGCTTCAAGGGATTGTTTAAAGACATAGTGGAAGTGAAGAAGGAGGATTGGTAATGAGAAAATTAGTCTTTGTGTATCAGATTATGATGTGTTCCGTAGTTGCGTGTGCTTGGAATACGGTTACTGAATTGGAAGCAGAAGCAAGTCAAAAAATAATGAATCCCGTGTGCCTCTTAGATACTAATTTCGTGAGCAATTTAAATAATGCTGCACAATCAACGAACGTAATAATGAAAGTTGACGCAAACCTTGTTAAATCAATGGTGTACTATCAACGATTCTTAGCAACTGCTGATGGTCAGATGGTGGATGACCAGAAACAGAGTCTGTCTAATGCTGTAAACTTAACGGTGGGCATGACTAATTCATGGCAATTCTGGGCAGGTCGGTTTCTCTTGGCAAGTACGTATGCTGCCGATAACGATTTTAGCATTGCTTACCAGATGAGTACCAATAGTATTAAGATGATACAACATACTGGTGTTGTGATTGACACTAACGTTCTTAGCAAGGCTATACTGACTTATTATGAGATGCCCGATATTGAATTGGAAACAGCGTTCAAAGTTTTTGCCGGGATGTCTGCTGCAGGTGCGGGAATAGGATGTGCGGCAACGAATTATGCAAATCAAGTTAGTGATCCCTATCGTAGTACGATACTAGATTTTATAAAGTAGATAACATGAGAAGAGCGCAAATGTCTGTACATCTTGAATTGCCGACGACGACCCCTATGAGTACTTGGCACAGAAAGGGTGTTCAAACTCGCATCAAAGATGACAAGGAGGAGGATTTGATTAGACGCTCAAAGGGGCTTTTGCCATGAAATAAGCATCGCAAGGAGGACTGGTAATGAAAATGATATGGTTATCGGTGATTACAGGTTTTACTCTTTCTTCATTGGGTGTCATAGCCGATTACAATGATTTGATCCACATGACGATAGAGGCATGTAAACAACCTAATCAATTTCTTCAAGCAAATTATACCAATGATGTAATGACCTACCGCTGCGGATGTACCAATGCGCAATCACAGTGTGCGGCTGATTTGTCGTTGGCACTCTGCTTAATGTATCGGATGGACCATGACAGTAATTGTATTTGTAATGACGTATGCTATGAATGGCATCAGTCTCTTATGTCAAATGTCCTTTTTTCCGCAGAACTTGACCGAAGGTCTTGGGTTCGATATGCCGCCGGCACAGAATATGTGATCGGCCTAAATTACAACAACCACCCCTTAGACGGTTTTGTTGTTTCTACGAATATGCTGGCGCAACTTGCGGCTAATCCGGCTGAAATGGGAAGTACGAATTTCTGGGATGGAATGATGTGTTTGTATCAAAGTCAAGGATGTTCTCCTCAAATTGGTTTTCAGTTGAATGCCGCACTTGTGCTGGCTGACCAGAAGCGTTGGACCGAGGTTGTTTCTTATACCAATTCATTGCCCAGTTTTGCAATAGAAATATTTTTAGCTAACATTGCACCATGAATGTAGGCATCATAAGCGGCGGAAAGGGTTTTACAGTGAGAAAAGCAGCTGTTATAGTTGTTGCCGTAATGGGTTCGGCTTTTGCTTTCTCGCAGCAGGTCATGATGCTTTCCGAGATCGTCTCATCTATGTCTACAAATGATTATCGATGCAATTTCGCTCTGACAAACAGTTTGAATCAGATAGCATTGTCCACGACGGGGCTCCTGGAGAGATCGACCTGCAATCTGCTGAGCGCGTCGATATTACTTGATCATGCGGAGAATATGGCCGATTCTAATTCATTTGCTCAAGCCACGAACCTTTGTTGCAAAATAGAGGATAATCTGTCTGGATTGATTGTATGGCAACGCATAGGGGCGTTATGCATATTTGCGAACGCTATGGTAGACGATGGCCATCCAGAGATTGCGTTTGTTGCATCCACCAATCTTTTGAATTCCTTACACGGTAATCAATGTTTGGATGTCGATACAAACGTGTGGAATGTGATTTTTAAGTCGGGGGGCTTAGATATTATGCCACCAGTGAGTTTTATAAATGCAAGTGCCGCCATGTCACTTTTTAGAATGAACCCTCATGCGGACTTATCCATTTACACCAATGGACTTCCACAGGAAATCTTGCGGGAAATACTGAAAGGTGAATGATGTGGTATAACCCAAAGGAGACTACACAATGTTCAAATTTAATGGTAAAATTCGTGGACAACAAAACACAACAGTAAACGTATGAAACTGCTGCTTGGCATAGACTACGGCACCGGCGGGTGCAAGGTGACGGTGCTTGACGAGACCGGCGCGTTCGTGGGCGAGGCCTCGACCGAGTACGTCACCTACCACGACCACCCCGGCTGGAGCGAACAGGAGCCCGGCGACTGGTGGTCCTCGCTGAAGGCGTCGCTCGAGAAACTACGCGCGAAGGGCGTGGACCTCTCGCAGATCGCGGCCTGCTCGCTCGACGGCTCCACGCACAACGCCGTGTTGCTGGACGCGGATCACAAGCCGGTCCGGCGCACGATCATGTGGACCGACCAGCGCGCCACCGCGGAGTGCGAGGCGCTGCGCGCAGGCTGGAGCGAGAAGATCTTCTCCACCTGCTACCAGATGCCCGCGCCTACCTGGACCCTCCCGCAGATGATGTGGCTCAAGTCCAACGAGCCGGAAGCCCTGGAGAAAACCGCACATGTGCTTTTCGTGAAGGATTACGTGCGCTATCTTCTTACCGGCGAGGCCGCCACCGACTACATCGAAGCCCAGGGCACGCTTTTCTTCGATATGGCGAAGAGCGCGTGGGATGCGGATCTCGTCCAGATGGCCGGGCTCAGCCTGGCCAAGCTCCCCCGTCTCATCGCCCCCACCGACATCGCCGGCCACGTGACCGCCACGGCCGCCGCCGAAACCGGCCTTCCCGAGGGGATGCCCGTCGTGTGCGGCACGTCCGACAGCGCGGTGGAAGATTACGGCGCGGGCGCAGTTGAGCCGGGCGACCTCATCATCAAGCTTGCGACGGCCGGCAACGTCAACTCCATGACCGCCGCCGCCCACCCGCACCCCAAGACGCTCACCTACTCGCACGTCGTGCCAGGCATGTGGTACTCGGTGTCGGCCACGAACGCCGCCGCCCTCTGCATGCGGTGGTTGAGGGATACCTTCTATGGGGACAATGGGGACCGTGGGGACAAGGGGGACGCGTGGAAGAGAATTGAAGGCGAGGCCTCGGGCTCTCCCATCGGCGCGAACGGCGTGTTCTTCCACCCCTATCTGCAGGGTGAGCGGTGCCCCTACTGGGACGCGAACCTGCGCGCATCGTTCACGGGCGTGTCCATCTCCTCGACGCGCGGCGACTTCGCGCGCGCGCTGATGGAGGGCGTGGCGTTCTCGCTGCGCGACTGCTACCGCACGCTCGAGGAGATGAAGCTCCCCGTGAAGCGCATCTTCCTCATCGGCGGCGGCGCGCGCTCGCGTCTCTGGAGCGAAATCGTCGCGAACGTGTTCAACTGCACCGTCGCGGTTCCCACGCCCGGCGACGCGAG
>JAIKYR010000123.1 GCA_024682995.1 Bacteroidales bacterium
CAAGCAGATGGTTTTCAATGTGTTCAAGGAGGTGGACAGGGATATTTATCAGCGGATTCTGTTATTGTAATTACCAATAGCATTTTTTGTATCCTCTTTTGGAGCTGTTATACATCGGCGTTTTTTGTATTTTTGCCGAAATTTTTTTTCAGAATGAAAAATAGCAAATATCCTTCTGACAGCTGTTTCGGTTTATGTATGATAGCCGAAACGAAAAAAATGATAGCCTTGTTGTGTGCCTTGTTATTGGTGGCAGGGGCACACAGCCAGACCCGCATTGTTTGTGATGAAACCTGTAAGATAGAGTCTGGCGCGGACATGTCGCACCAGCAGTCGGGTGACAATTACGCCGTGGTGTCACCCGTCGGACGCAGCTCTGTGAAGATGATTCAGCAGGCACCCCGTTTGGAGACATTGGAAGGCAAGACTATTGCCGTCGTAGGCGAAAGTTTCATGACCCACATCACCCATCCGGAAATCAAACGCCTGATTTTGAATAATTATCCAACCGCCAAGGTCATTCTGCTGGATGAAATCGGCGAGGCGGGACCGTTTCCCGCACCTGGCGTCACCCGCAAGAGAAAAGAAGAGTTCGAAGCCAAGTTGAAAGAGATGCATGTGGATGCGGTCATTGCGGGCAACGGTGGCTGCGGTCTGTGCACCCCGAAAGAGACAGGCTCGTGCCTCACCGCCGAGCACATTGGTATCCCGTCGGTCATCATTGCTGGTCCCGGTTTTGCTGACCAAGCCTACTACACCGCCTACAACAACGGCGTACCCGTGATGCGCGTGGCAGTCTATCCCGGCGCATTCGCCACCCACACCAACGAGGAGCTGATCCGCAACACCCGAGAAATCCTCTGGCCGCAGATTGTGGAGGCACTCACCAAACCCATCACACAGGAGGAACTGGACCGCAGTGCCAGCCGCAGCCACGGCGACCTCCGCGACGATGTCTTCTATGGTACCCTTGACGAGGTGAACAGCTATTTCAAAGAGAATAAGTGGAGCGACGGACTTCCCTTCATCCCCCCGACTTTTGAAAAAGTAAGTGAATATCTCAAATATACCGATTACGCATGGGACGAGGTAATTGCCACGTTGCCACCTGCCCACCGCAGCACCACCACATGGCATGTGGCCGTCAACGCAGTGATGTCGGGCTGCAAGCCAGAGTACATGCCCATCCTCATTGCCCTCACCAAGGCGATGGGCGACGGCAACTTCCGCCGCACACTGGCCAGCACCCACGCGTGGATTCCTTTCTGCTGGCTCAACGGTCCCGTAGCACGCCAACTCGGTATCGACAGCGGACAGGGCCAGATCAACGAGGAGGCCAATATCGCCATCGGCCGTTTCATGAACCTTGCGTTGATGAATCTTGCTGGCTATTACGTGAAGCAAGACCGCATGGGCACCTTCGGCTATCCGATGTCGTGGTGCCTCGTGGAGGACGATGCCGCCTGTCAGCGTGTGGGCTGGAATCCCTACCACGTACAGCAGGGGTTCAACATGAACGACAACACTATCACTGCCAGCTCAACGTTGCTATGGGGCAACAATATGGCGCCCTCCACCACCGACCCACAGAAAGTGATGGAGCTGATTGCGTGGGATATCACCGAGCGTTGTCAGTTTGCCCTCGGCAGTGGCCGCCAGTTCACCAACCGCACCATCCTGATGACCGAACCCGTGGCTGCCACGCTTGCCAAGAAATACAAATCCACCGATGCGTTGGATAAGACTCTGGTAAGCGTAGCCCGCCGTCCCTCCAAAGAGCGCGCCTTTGCCAACTACTATGCCAACCCAGGCAGCGAGAAAGACGGCGGTGAGCACACGCTACGCGAGTATAGCGCCCACATCAAGAAAGCCGAGCACGCCGCCATGACCGACACGCCGCCGTGGTACGACAGCGACGCACAGCAAATCAGCACCATCCCCACTATGCAGGCCGGTGAGACCGCCTACCTCATCACTGGCGACGCAGCCCGCAACAAGGTGCAGACCATGCCCGGCGGCGGCAGCGCCACCGTGAAAATCGAGCTGCCGAAAAACTGGGACCAACTGATGGAGGAACTGGGGTACGAACCGTTGAAAAGTTTCTATAATTAGGATGTAATTACGGCAAAAAATAGTATTTTTGCCGCAAACTTATTCAGAATGAAAATAACGGACATCTTTCTGGCAGCTGTTTTGATTTTATGTATGACGGCCTGCACGGAAAACCAACCCCAAAAAGAAACTGTCGATATGAAAAATGAAGAATGCCTGATTTGTGGTGCACCACTGGAATACCTTGAACAGGACACACTGATGGAATGCGTGCTTTGCCATAAGCAAGAACCCAGCAAGACCCGCTGCGTTGAAGGTCATTATGTATGCTCCGATTGCCACACCGCAGGAATGGACTCTATCATCGCCTTATGCATGGCCGAGACTTCCAAAGACCCCATCGCTATCTTGGAGAAGATGA
>JAIKYR010000132.1 GCA_024682995.1 Bacteroidales bacterium
GGATTCAGGACGGCACTTATCGTAGTTTCCGTACTTTTCTTTACAATAAATTCCGCCACGTCCACGCCCCGTCACAATTTATGGCCGATGAGATCAAGAAACGAGGTTACACCGCCAAAATCCACGTCATTTCCAATGGCATCCAAGACGCCTTCCTGGAGGCCGGGCATCTCGTCCATCAACAGGGCAGGCCAGCCAAATCGTCTGAATTTGAGGACAAAATACCGATCATCATGATCGGCCGTCTTTCTCAGGAGAAAAGGCAGGATGTAATCATCAATTCGGTGCAATATTCGAAATATGCCGACAAAATACAGTTGATTTTTGCCGGAAAAGGTCCCGAGTACGATCGTTATGTGGAACTTGGGAAGCAGTTGAAAAATCCGCCCCAATTTGTCTATCTCGAGCAACAGAAACTGATTGACTTACTGCTGCAATGCGACTTGTACGTACACGCCAGCGATATGGAGAGCGAGGCCATCTCGTGCATCGAGGCCTTTGCCACCGGGCTGGTGCCGGTCATCGCCAATTCGGAGGTCAGCGCCACGCCACAGTTCGCCCTCGACGGCCGAAGCCTGTTCAAGCCCGGCAGCCCCAAGGATCTCGCCCGCGCCATCGACTACTGGCTTGATCATCCGAATGAGCGGGAATATATGGGAGAACTTTACCGTGTGGCAGCAAAGAAGTACAGTCTGGCCAACTCGGTGCGAATGTTCGAGGAGATGTTGAACGAGGAGATTGAGGATAATGGCAGCCATTTATAGGCATTTCAAAATATTAATCCTCCTGTTTTGCGGATTGCCTCTATTAGCAAATGCTCAGATTCCGGACAAAAGTGGCATTCAGCTAAATGATGACCGCTCGGCTACCTTTCATTATTACAATGCTGATGTGCGCAAAGTAAAAGTGGAGTGCGACTGCAAGTTAAAACACGAAAGAATCGTGATAAAGAGAGAAAGCCTTCACAAAGCACGCATGCAATCGGATGGATGTGGAAACTGGACTTACAGCACCCCACCCCTTGCTCCAGAACTCTACACCTATCGTTTTCGTGTCAAGAATCACACCATTCCAGACCCCGTCAACCCCGACTCAATCCAAGTGAACAAGAGTCAAAGGAGCGTGTTTGTTGTTACGGGCACCCCTCAAGCAGACCTTTATGTCTCTGATTCGCTGCACGGACATATAGATACCTTAGATTATATTTCTGACAAAAAGACAAGGAGAGTACTCGTCTATACACCGCCCAACTATCACGCAAGAGACACATTGGAGTGGCCCGTACTGTATCTGCTGCACGGCATCAACGGCAACGAGGAGGCCTGGAACAACCGCGGCCATGCCGTGCAAGCTCTTGACAACCTCATTTGCCAGAACCGTGCTGTGCCGATGGTGTTGGTCATGCCCAACGCCAATCCAAACAAATTGCTTAGCCGGGTTAAAAAAACGGGTCTTTTCAAGAACATCCTCCTTTATCCTGCATGGGGAAGACGGGAGTTTGAACGAAGTTTCCCCACACTTGACAGTATCATTAAATTGCGTTACCGGGTATCTGCTCGTCCCGACCTCCGCTCGGTGGCAGGTCTTTCGGCTGGAGCAAAACAAGCCGCTAACATTAGCAACTTATACGGCACCTTCGGCACCATAGGACTCTTTTCGCCTGTTTTGAACCATAGGCAACTGCCCAAAGACAGCCATGTCCGCATCTGGATTGGGGCGGGAAATGGCGATCTTTTTCAATACAACGTAATCTTATACCTAAAAAAATTACAACACAAGCACATCACCCACACTTTATGTCCCTCCATAGGCGGACACACATGGATTAACTGGCGCTACTATTTCACGGAATATGTACAAACTATTTTTCTAAAACGCTGAAAGACAATATGAAACGACTTCTAATCATCCTCATATTGGCGCAGGCTTACATGATCACTCTTCACGCGCAGGAAAAGATCGAATATCTGCCATACGGCAAGATGGACTCTTGGACGGTGCGTTACATCAAGGAGTCGATTTTGTTGGGCGGCAAGACCCGTGCGCTGTATGTCATCGCCAAGACTGACACCCTACGGCAAAACAAGCCCTATCCCTACGGCAAAAATGGTTCTCCGTGGGGCACGAGCAATGCCTACGCCAAAGTGTGCGGGGTGGAGAAAGCCGCCGTATCGGTCACTCCGGAGCGACGGGGCAAGGGCTACTGCTGTCGGTTGGAGACCACATTGCAGACCGTCAAAGCCGTTGGCATCGACCTCAAGGCATTAGCCACCGGCAGCATCTATACAGGCCGACTGCTCGACCCTGTGACCTTGGAAGGGGTCAAAGTGCCGATGAAAGCCATTGATATGGGCATTCCGTTCACAAAACGACCGACGGCTCTGATGCTTGACTACAAAGCTGTTATACATCAGGGTAAGTCAATGGTACGGGCCACGGGATCCACCAAAGTGACCACTGTTCAAGGGCAGGATGCGGGCGAGATCATACTGTTTCTGCAGCACCGTTGGGAAGATGCCGACGGCAACATCTTCGCCTATCGCATAGGAACGGCATCGGAACGCATCACGAAAAGTGTCCCCGACTGGAAAAACAACCATCGCGTGCCCATACGCTATGGGGACATAACCAAGACCTCAAACCACAAGTCTTGGGAGAAATTGTCAAAAGACCGTTTTATGGCCCGCAATTCAAAAGGGAAGATGGTTCCTGTAAAAGAAATTGGCTATAAAGCGGATGCGACGCCCACCCATCTGATTCTGCAGATCTCCGCTGGTTGTCAGGAAGCGTTCACCGGCTGTCCGGGCAATGTGTTGTGGGTTGACAACATACGGTTGGTGTATTGACCTGATTTCTCGGGTATAGTACAATCGTATTGAAATGGGACGAGAATATTACCGGAAACTCTTCCTAAACGCAAGCGGGGAAACGCCTTCGTTGCGCTTTATTCTCCCCCTGTTCTGAATGCCTTCGGACCTACGCCGACCGAGCGGCGGAAGAAGGTGCCGAAGTGGCTCTGGTTCTGGAAGCCGAGGCGGTCGGAAATCTCCTGGACAGAAAGCGTGGAGGTCCGCAATAGCGACTTAGCTTTCCGAATCAGGATTTCGCTGATGCAGTCGCCGGCGGTACTGCCCGTCACCTGTTTCACCACATTGGCCACATACGTGGGTGTGAGGTGCAACATTCCCGCCACCTGAATTTCGCTGTTACGCCACGAGGTACGCTTTACGATATTTCCCGAATCGTATAAAACGGGGAGGTCGCCGTTTCTCTTTATGTTGTACTTCATAGTATCTGTTTCTAAAAAAAGTGTATCTTTGCATTCAATATTCGTCATTCTATATTATGAAAAGGGGCAAACGGACTTGCGAAATCCTGAAGGATGTGCGGCGGAAGATCGCACAAGAGAATGACATCCCGTTGGTGGAACGCGAATGCACGCACGAGGGTGACTGCCGGGGCACGTGTCCCTATTGCGAATCGGAGGTGCGCTACTTGGAGCGGGAACTCTCCAAACGCCGGGCACTCGGCAAGGCCGTCACCGTGGTGGGCATCGCCGTCTCCGCCATGATGATGGGCGCGTGCCACGATTCGAAAACGCCCGCGACGCCCGCCGGCAGCGAACCTGAGCCCACACCCGTCAACACGCTGTCGCAAGCTGCAGAATCTTCCCCTGAACCGTCTCCCGAACCTGCCGGCGAACCGGCAAATGTACCGACCAACGGCAACAGGCCCGCCCCCGCCCCGAAAGAGGAAATTCTGCAAATTGTGGAAAATGGTCTTTGTGTTTCAACAGATGTACCCGTTTGGGGTGACGACTATGAGGGGGAAGTGGATGACGATGTACCGCCGGTAATGGGTGTTGTGTTTATGGAGGAAATGCCTGAATTTCCAGGAGGACCAGATTCCTTGATCGCCTTTTTGGCAAAGGAGATTCAATATCCTCAGGTGGCGAAGGATTATGGCATCACGGGCACGGTCCTGGTCGAGTTTGTAGTGGAAAAGGACGGACAGGTAACCAACGGCAAGGTGAAAGTCCCGCTCTTCCCCGAATGTGATAAGGAGGCGGTGCGCGCGGTGATGTCCATGCCGAAGTGGAAACCCGGCAAAAACATGGGGAAACCGGTGCGCAGCTTCTACCAGGTGCCGGTGACGTTCCAGTTGTGATCTCCACGGATCAAACGGATCTGCGTGAATAAAAAGAAATTTTGTGATTTTGTGCTCATATTTATTCATCGAACTGTCATGCTGTCTCGCCCCTTTGTCTTATCTCATAACACCTTCAAGAAGATTGCCACCTTCCTGTTTTTTCGTTGATGTGTTTTGTTGGGCGGGTTTTATTCCAAATATCCATTTATGGAAACGAAATTCCGAAGTCTTTGTCGGAGAGGGGCTTGTATGGGCCGGTGAAATCCATCACTTATTCGAGGTTTGTCATGCTTTTTCTATTAAAGTTGCACATTTACCCCAAGATAGACACTTCGCGGTTGTTTCGGACCGTAGATGTAGCCCGAATCGCGGAACACCCCGTAGTCTAAGTCGCGTTGGTAGGCGTTGGTGATGTTCTGCACGCCAGCCGTCAAGCGCAAAACCACTTCATCGGGAATCCTCGCTTCGGTTTTCCGCTGAATCTTGAAATGAAAATCGTAGGAAACCTGCGCGTTGAGAACGAAGAATGTCGGGGTTTTCACCAGGACGGGCTCGTCCAATTCGTGGGGCACCAACATGGGACCGGTGAGGTTGCCCGTGACGTTCAGGGTCAGGTGCCGCCACGGGTTGCTTTCCAACATAAGGAAACCATAGACATCCGGCGTTCTGAGCATTCGGATTTCGGGGATGGCATCCTCGCTCCACTCCACGGGTTCGCTGTAGCGGCTCACCTGCCAAGTGGCACCGATTTGTCCGGAGATCCAGCGGCTCCAGCTCACTTTCACCGCAGCGTGCACGCCCGCCACATACCCGCGGTCGGCGTTGTAACGTTCCGACACTTCGTTGCCGGCGGCATCCTCATAGCGCCGCTCTGCGAAGATGTCCTTCAGATAGGTGAAGAACCCCTCGCCTGTAATGTCCACATCTACATTGCCTTTGTAGAGACAGAAGTCCGCAGAGAGAGAGGCGCTATGCGAGCGTTCCTCCTTGAGGTCCGGGGCGAGGGTGCTGACGATACGCTCGCCACCCGCCAAGGAGACGTGCAGGTCTTCGTCATAGGTTTGCGGAGCCCGGAATCCAGTGGTGTAACTTGCTCGCAGTGAAATCTTTCGATTCGGATTGTAGCGGATATTCACCCTCGGGGAGAAAATCGGGCGACGGATGAGCGAGTGTTTGTCCATACGCACGCCGGCCAACAGCGACCAGTGCTCGTTTCGCCACTCGTTCTGCGCATACACACTGCCAATGTGCACGTCTTGGTGCAGATATTGCGCGTAACCCGGGATCGAATCTGTCAAGTGGTCAAAGTTGTATTCCGCCCCGACGGTCAGCGAGGCGGGCATAAACCACAGTTTTTCAAAGCGATACCGCCACAATGCACCGGTGGCGAGTGTCAGGTTGTGGGTGCAGCCGTAAGCTTTCAAGGCCTCCAACCGCTCTTCGGGCGTTCCCTCGCCGATGCCGCCGTAGTAGCTGTCGCGGTGGATATGCTGCAGGGCGGCATAGGCCTCCACGTGTTGGTGACCGAAATCAATGTGGTAGTCGAGGTGGCCGCTGTGGACAAGATGCGACGCACCCTCGGAAATATTCGACTCGTGGGGTTGCAGGCTGAGGTTGTTTCCGCCCCGATGCTCGTCGCTGACGATGTTGTAACGAAAACTCAGTTTCGACAGTTGCGTGGGCCGCACGAAAGCGTTCACCCCGACAGAGAGGTTGCGCAGCTTGGGGATGTCACTGTAACCGTCGCCGTTGCGATCGTAAGGGTCACGGTGGCGGTCCTGCGCGAAGAGGTAGAGACCGGCATTGCGATTCTTTGTGACAGCCGAAGCATAGGCGTGGGTGGTGTTGTCGAAGGAACGGGTGAAGTCGAAGTTGCTGACGGTGTGGCCGAAGCCGCCGCCGTTCTCCGTGGCCTCCTTGGTGATGATGTTGATGACGCC
>JAIKYR010000158.1 GCA_024682995.1 Bacteroidales bacterium
GATCATTCAGGGTAACCGTTCTTGCAGTTGAACTGCCGTCTATTTTATATACTGTTAGCTCCATCTTTCAATAATTAAATATGATCCGTTGGCTCCGGGTACAGAACCTTTAACTACTAATAAATTCTTTTCCTTGACAATCTTCAGAATCTGAATGTTGATGACCTTGACCTTTGCATTACCCATGTGGCCGGCCATACGCATGCCCTTGAACACGCGGGAAGGGTAGGAGGAGGCACCCATGGAACCGGGAGCTCTCAGACGGTTGTGCTGGCCGTGCGTGGCATCGCCCACACCACCGAATCCGTGACGCTTCACAACGCCCTGGAAACCTTTACCCTTGGAAGTGCCGCTGACATCCACGAACTCGCCCTCTTCGAAAACAGTGACGTCCAGAACTTCACCGAAGCTCTTCTTGTGACCTTCCTCGAAACGGGTGAACTCATGTAAGATCTTTTTCGGCGTGGTGCCCGCCTTGGCGAAATGACCCTTCAAAGGTTTCGTCGTGTTTTTCTCTTTCTTTTCGTCGTAGCCCAATTGGATGGCGCTGTAACCGTCGTTCTCGATGGTCTTGACTTGCGTGACCACGCAAGGACCAGCCTCTATCACTGTGCACGGCACGATCTTGCCGGAGGCATCGTAGATGCTAGTCATACCAATTTTTTTTCCTATTAATCCTGACATTTTTAGTTGGTTTGTTAATAAATTGATGTTTTTAGCGCATTTTCGTAAACCATTCTTTCGTGATAACGCCCTGACACAGACGGGGTTATCAGCTCTTTGCGGTTTATTTTAATGAGCCTGCAAATATACACTTTTTTTGATATGTAATATGCTAAGACAAAAATATTTATAAAAAAATCTTCTTGCCACAATCTGCAACCATTCGGCTTTTCTGTATCATCATGATGATAAAAAAGTTGTTATCTTTGCACTCTTATTATATTATTGTACAAAACATGACCTTCCGTCCGCGAACAATCCAACTGTTTTTCCTGCTTGTGTGCGTGTGCGCGGCCGTGTGCTCGCAGGCTCAGCCGCGTGCCGACAGCCGCTCTTTCGGGCATTTGTGGACGTTGTACGACGGCATCCGTCAAAACTATGTGCGCGACCAGCGGCAGATGCTCGACACCATCCAGTGGAAAGCCGAAGCGGAACATGACGCTTACCAGCTCTTCATCGTGAACCATAAACGGCTGCTGCTTGGCCGCCAGCAACAGGACATAAGCCTGCAGGATGCGGTGCTTTGGCTTGACTCGCTGCGGCGCGACAATGTCGCCGCCCGCTGGGGGGATCCCGACAGCGCCATCTACCGTTCCTTGTATCACTATCTTACCGGATTGCTTTTGGCCACGGCATACCCGTATGAAACCCAGACGACGACCATTCATTCGGCCACTTTCTGGAATATGGAGGAGTGGTCGAAGGTGAATTTTAATGAAGAGGCGAAAAAACAATATGCCTCCTGCTTTGCCGGTCTGCCCAAAGGCATCCCCTTGAACACGAGCCGCTGGGATTTTTTGCTGGTCACCATTCCGGAAACCCGTCCGCTGCGCCCAACCCTCAACGACGTTCTATACCAGAGTTGTATTTCGTTGTTTGGCGAGGATGATCCTGAGTTTGCTGGCGCTTTGGTGGATGAGGCTATGGCTGCCCACACGGAACGCAACATCCTTGTTGATTATGAAATACAACGCCTGCACTTCATTTTTCCGCACGTGCAGGAGAACGTGGACTCCTCCGCGAGCTGGCGGAAACTCGACTCGCTGGAACAGAAATACGGGGCGGACGTTGCCTTCGACTACGAGCGCGGATTGCAACTCGCTGTAGCGTACCAGCTTATGGAGCAGGAGACGGACTACAGGGCACGCGCTATCGAATACTTCGACAAGGTGCTCCGGCAGTGCGGAACGGATGAAAGCGGTAATCCCTTGCTGGCCCATTATGAGAAGAATGCCGCGTACTATCTGGATATGCTCACCCGTCCACGTCTGGCACTCGGGGATGCACATATCGATCTTCCACTCGGTCACAAGCTGCGCATTCCAATACAATACAGCAATTTGGAAACGCTGTATGTCAGCGTTTACCCTGTTCCTGACGATATTGTTCCCTATAGGAGTTACGAAAAAAAAGTTGTGAAAAGGGAGATTGCATCTTTTTCAAACTGGTTTGAATGGAATAAATGGCTGGATAAAAAGATTTGCACTCAGCGTTTCGATCTGGATGCCGCCGGTCACTTTGCCACCACGGAACTGTGGATGGATTCCCTGCCGGTAGGAAATTACCGTTTTTTCTTTCATACCAAGCCCGAATTGGATGAGGAGGGCGTGCTGATGGAGGCCGATTTCCGTGTGACCCGACTCAAGCTTTCCACTTGGTCTGTGATGAATAAGAGGGGATACATCTCTGTGAATGACCGTCGCACTGGCAAACCGCTGCCGGGAAAATGGGGCTGGGGCGGGAGTATGTTCCTGTTTCCACGTCTTTCCAACCGGTTTGGAGAAATACGCTACGCGAGAAGTCTGGGTTATCGGGAACCTTGTTCTGTTTATGATAAGAAGGTGTCCTATAGCACTCTTGACTGGGAGCGAATTGATATGTTCTCATTTTTTCATCATCATGGATATTCTTCGCGGGCACAATTGTTCACCGACCGGACCTTATACCGCCCAGGGCAGTCTGTTTATTTTAAATACATATTGTCAAAAAAGGGTAGGGCGTTGAAAAATGTGCCAGTGATGGCCATCTTGTTTGGAAACAAATCCGCTACACCGGATACGTTGCGTCTCACCACTTCGCAGTATGGGAGTGTTTCCGGTGAGTTCCAATTGCCGAAGGTAGTGGGTGAATACAGATTGGAAGTGTTCCCAGTATCGAACAAAAAAAAGAAAAACCAAAGGCGGTACTTTTCTTTTGCAGAAAGAAAACAAATAGAGGTGGCCGAGTATAAGCTGCCCACCTTCAAGGTCCGTCTGGAATCGGATTCGCAGCAGGTGGCCGCCGGCGACACGTTCACCATCCGCGGCAAGGTCACTGCGCTCAACGGGGTGCCCGTCAGAAATGCCGCTGTGGTGTTGAATGTGAAGACGAATTTCACCGCAAAGCAAGAGCGGTTAGATGTCGTTACAGAACAGGACGGACGTTTTGCCTACCGATACCCCGTAACTAGGAACACGTATCACTTGGTTGTGGAGGCCACCGTGACGGATCTCAATGGCGAAACGCATAGCGACAATAGCATGGTGATGATTCCCCAGGACCTGCTGACCATCCGCCTGTCGGGCGACAAGGATGTGGATCTGGCCTTGGATGACACCGCTCGTTGGAGGGCGACGGCAGTCAACTACTGCGACATTGTGCAGGATGTGCCGCTGCACATTACTGTTGTGCGCTTGGATGCTCCGAAAGAGTACCGGATTCCCGCCTTTGATAAAATACCGGCCTATTGGCGACCTTTGTACAGCGAGGAGGAGTATGCGCGGGAGTTTCCGCACCTCACCTTCGACCCTCATGCGAACGATGCCGCCTATTGGCCCGCGATGGACACCTGTTTCCGTGTCGTGAAAACATCTTCTCCGGATTCCTTGTTGGAAATCGTTGTAAAAGATTGGAATGTAGGAAACTATAAAATGCTGGTGGAAACAACGGATAAAGCAGGAAATGCTGTTTCAAAGACGCTGTTTTTTACAATCAACAACTCGGCCCGAACGGATTTCCAGGCTTTCCAGCCCATCTGTGCGGAATTTGTTTCTATTCCCCAAAAGAAAGGGCAACCGCTGAAAATCAGTGTGGGAAGCAGTCTTGAGAAGGCTGTGATGTTATGCGATGTGTATCAAGGCAAACGTCGGCTCAAAACGTGGCGCATCCCGCTCAGTCGGGAGCAGAAAACTGTGAAGGTGCGGACGCACAGCTCCGGGAACCGTGAGCTTAGCCTCTGCGCACGCATCGTGCAGGACGGACAACTGCACAGTGTGGTCCGCGATACGTTCGTAGAGATGGACAACAGCACACAGCGGAAATTGCTTCGGCGTTATAATAAACTGGTGATGAATGCCGAGCTGACACACTACCGGAATGTGTCTGAACCCGGCAGCAATGAGCATTGGGAAATGACACTTACTGACGCAAAGGGGAAAACTATGCGGCAGGCGGAATTGTTGGCATGGATGATTGACGGCAGTCTGCACGAACTGGGAATGCGGAAAACGGATTATGGCCCCTACTATTATCCAAGACGTGTCAGGATTCCGGATTATTTGATTGTCAAAGGCGCTCAGATAGAGTGTCGTGATATTTCCAATGCTTATACATATTATTATTCTTACGAAAACCCACATGCTCCCAAGTCCAAACTTTTTTACGAAAGCGTGATCCGGCCTATGCAGGACTTCTATTACTTATATTACTCATCCCATTCGGTTGAATCGCAGTCGGTCGTTATTAAATATGAGCCACCTATGTTTGATTCTGATAATACCGCCAGCGAGTCAGATGTGGCAAGGGTGTTGGCGAATATGGCGGGTGTTACCTCGGTGGATGGTCAGATGGCTTCTGTGCGGGGCAATCGTAGCGAAGGCACAAGGGTTATCGTGGATGGTGTGAGGGTAAGGGACGACAGTCCGAGAGTGGCGCTCCCGCAATCGGAGGTGGAGGAACCGGCTGTTCCGGAACCGTCGCTTGCGCCCGAGGTGAAAGTGCGCAGCTATTTTGTGGAAACGGCCTTTTTCTATCCGTCGCTTCATCCCGATGACAGCGGGCGTGTGCATATCCGCTTCACCCTTCCGGACCAATATACCGGATGGGAATTCTATGCGTTCGGGCACAGTAAAGACATGCGCACAAGCCGTATGCGTGCGCTGTTGCAGAGCCGCCGCACGCTGATGCTCCAGAGCAATGCGCCGCGCTTCTTCCGCGAGGGTGATACGCTCACCCTCCGCGCCAAGATTACCAACTGTGGCGAGGAAAGCCAGGAAGGGAATGTGATGCTGGAGTTTTTCAATGCGGAGGATAACCGGCCGCTTGAAATGATATTGGGTGAAGAGAGCATGGTGCCGCACCTTTCAGCAAAGGGAAGCGCAACCTTCCACGTGGCCGCTGGCACATCTGAGGTGGTCCAATTCCGCATTCGTGTGCCCGAGGGCGTGTCGGCAGTGACCTACCGGATGATGGCCCGGACTGGCAGCTACGGCGACGGCGAAGAGAACATCCTGCCCGTACTGCCCAACAAGATGCTGGTGACGGAGGCCTGCACTTTTACGGTGCCCGCAGGCCAGGATGCCGCCTTCACGTTCCAGCACTACTGCACGCACACCACGCCTACGATGCAGCCGCTGAGCTACACTTTGGAGGTGACCACCAATCCCGCGTGGCTTGCCATCCGCGCATTGCCCTACCTGATGCGTTATCCATACGAATGCAATGAGCAGATATTCTCCAAAATCTTCGCCGCCGCCACCGTGCAGCATATGCTGGCGCAGACTCCAGCTCTTCGAGAGGTGTTCGACAGCTGGCTGAATGACACGGTGAACGAGGCGTTAGCCTCCCCATTGCTCAAGAATGTGTCGTTGCAGAGTATGCTTCTGGAAGAGACCCCCTGGCTTCATGACGCGCAAAGTGAATCGCATCAGCGGCAGGAGACCGCCAAGCTGTTCGCCGACGAGAATCTCCAACGGCAGCTGGAAAAGAATATCAATAAATTGTTGCATAATCAGTTGCTGAACGGCGGTTGGGATTGGTACGGTAAAAACTATTATTCCCGATATATCACCAACTATATAGTATCGGGTTTCTATAAACTACAACGTTTGGGTGTGGAAATCCCGCAGGCGGACAAGATGTTGGGAAAAGCCATTCGCAGGTCCGACGACAAACAGGAAGACCGTTACCAGTCTTATCTTAAACGAAAAGAGAAGGAACCTGATGCGCAATTCTTCTTTTCTGAGGAGGACGTGCACTATCTGTACGCGCGCTCCTTCGCGCCGTATGATGCAGCTTGGCTTTCAAGGCCTTTTGTGAAAAATTTAATGGCGTTAATGACAAAAGATTTGAGGAAAACCTCCTTCACCCGTCAGGCGGAGGTGGCGTTGATTCTGTACCGCACGGGCCGTCAGGCGGAGGCGAAGGAGATTATGGAATACATTCGCCAGCAGGCGGTTATGGATCGTGAGAAGGGCATGTATTGGCGCAAAGAGTTCAGCGGGAGCTTCTATCGTTGGTATGAGGCGCCTATTGAGCGGCAGGCGTTGCTGATAGAGGCTTTCACGGAGATTGCGCCGTGTGCGGACGAGCTGACCGCGATGAAGCACTGGCTTTTGTGTCAGAAGAGAGGCAACAGCTGGCCCAGCACCAAGGCCACCTCGGAGGCTGTGTATGCGTTGCTGCTTGACGCTCCGGCGAACTTGCTGCGGCCATCCACCACGGTTGTTACGGTGGGCGGCGAAACGTTGAAGCCAGCGGAGGATACTCGCGCCGAGGAAGGCACGGGTTATCTGCAGCGTGTCTGGCATCCGAAGGACATGACTCCTGCGCTGGCGGACATCCGCGTACGCACCGACAGTGTGCATCCCGCTTTCGGGGCTTGCTATTGGCAGTATTTGGAAGTTCCGGATCAGGTGGAGGCCGCCGGCAGCGGGCTTACGGTCCGGCGCACATTGTATCACCAGCCGGCGGCCGGCGACGGTCGTACTGCCGGGCCGGTGACCGGTGACAACCCCATCCATTTGGGCGAGCGCATCACCGTGCGGGTGGTCGTCTCCTCCGACCGCGACTTGGAGTACGTGCAGGTCAAGGACCCGCGGGCATCGGCCTTCGAGCCGGTCAACATCCACGAGCGCAGCGGGCGGCAGGATGGTGTGTGGTGGGTGGAGAGTCCCCGCGATGCCTCCACCAACTTCTTCTTCAGCCGTTTCCCGCAGGGTACGGTTGTGCTGGAGTACGATGTTTTCGCCACGCAGACCGGCGATTTCTCCAGCGGCGCCACCACGGTGGAGTGCATGTATGCCCCGGAGTATAGGGCACAATTTGCTGGCACCCGAATACGGGTGGTAGGTAAATGATTATAAACGAAATACATGATTTGCCCTAATAGTTGTTGTCTTTGGGGCTAAAACTTTTTGTCCGGAATGTCTTGGGTTTAATGAGCTTGGTTATCTGAACGATTTTACCAAGTTGTTTTAGTACCGAAGGTGGGACTTGAACCCACACGCCCGCAATGGGCAAGGGATTTTAAGTCCCTCGTGTCTACCATTCCACCACTTCGGCGCGTTCAATGAACGTCTCATTTTTTTTGAGGCCGCAAAAATACAAAAAAAAATGAAATCCCTACCGTCCAATCAGAAAAATGCAGGGTCTCTTGTCCAGCAGGTTGCGCTCGTCTTCGAAGTATTTGCCCCATTTGGACACGGACTGTGTTTTCAGCAGGGCGTTTTCGGAGGTGAGGCCGGCGGCGATGCAGAGGCGCGTGGCGGGTTGACAAACACTGCAGATGGAGGCCGCCATGCGACGGTTGCGGTAGGGCGTCTCAATGAATATCTGTGTCTGCCCGGTCTTGATCACAATCGATTCGAGGTACTTTAGTTTTTTCTCCCTATCGTATTGTTCCACTGGCAGATAACCGTGGAAGGTGAAATTCTGTCCGTTGAGTCCGCTGCCCATGAGGGCGAGAACAATAGAACTGGGTCCAATGAGTGGCACCACCTCAATGCCTAATTGGTGAGCTTTGGCCACGGCTAAGTTGCCAGGGTCGGCTACACACGGCACTCCCGCTTCCGACATCAACCCCACGTTATGCCCCTCTAAGCAGGGTTGCAGGTATTCGTTGAGCTCCACGCCTTGCGTATGCTCGTTGAGTTCAAAGAATTGTAGCTCGTCAATCTTCTTCTGGATGCCCGCGTAGCGCAGGAAACGCCGGGCCGTGCGCAGCTCTTCTACAATGTAATAATCAATTTGGTTGATGATTTCTGCATTGAAGGCCGGGAAGAACTGATCGAAGTTGCCTTCTGCGATCGGGGTCGGGAGTAGATATAGTTTTCCGTTCATTGGGGTTTACGATTTACGTTTTGCGATTTACGGTTATTTTTATTCTTTATTGTTTGTATTGATAAAAATATTACTTTTGGAGAATAAATTATTAAATAAATCTAGTTGTGTATGAAAACATATTCTTTTGAAAATCTGGATGTTTGGAAATTGTCACGAGAATTAGTTTTGGATGTTTATAGGATTCAACAGTCATTTCCTTCGATTGAGAGGTTTGGTTTAGGTGACCAATTGAGGAGAGCTGTGGTGTCTGTCCCTTCAAACATAGCAGAGGGAAGTTCAAGACATTCCGTAAAAGAACAAATACATTTCATAGACGTTTCTATTGGTTCGTTGATGGAAGTTTATTGTCAAATATTATTAGCAGTGGATTTGAAATATATAACAACCGCACAGGTGGAAAATGTTAGTATGAAGATTGAACGAGTTGAAAAAATGCTCAAGGGGTTAAGGTATAAAAAGTTAAGCTGCTTGTAGTCCGATTAACGATAATTCGCAAACCGTAAATCGAAACTCGAAAATCGTAAAGCGCCGATTTGCGCTTTAATACTCCACCCGTCCCTCGAATTTTTTCCATCGCTCAAAAGTCGGGGCGGCGAGGTCCGCGTCATGCTGTTCGGTGGGTATGGTGTACTCTTCCACAGGCTTGCCGAGTTCCTCGTAGATGAAGGTGTCGTCGAAGCCGGCATCAGCAGCTACATCACAGGGCGCCCCATAATAGATACGGTCGGGACGCGCCCAGTAGATGGCTCCGAGGCACATAGGACACGGCTCGCTGCTGGCATACAACTCGCACCCGGTGAGTTGGAATGTACCCAAGTTTTGGCACGCATTGCGGATGGCCTGCACTTCCGCGTGTGCGGTGGGGTCGTTGTGCGCGGTCACCATGTTGCGCCCGCGGCCCACAATCTCGCCATCCTTCACCACTACGGCCCCGAATGGCCCGCCCTCGCCCGTCTCAAAACATTCGTTGGCCAGACGGATGGCCTCTTTCATGAAATCAACGTTGTACATGTCTTTTTTTTTCTGGGTGCAAATGTAGTATTTTTTGTTTTACGTTTTGGAATCTATGGTTCACATTATCTTTCAAATCGAAAATGAAACTAGGAAATAGCCTGCCGCCACGGGCTAACCATGCAATTATTTGACTGGGTGAATGTTTTTTTTAATATTTTTGCGCCTGACAATCTTGTCAGTAACAGGAAGTCCTAAAAACGGATTGGTAATATGTCTATTGAATTGAAAGACAATAAGAAAGCTTGTATTCTCAGAGCTGCTGAACAGGAGTTCATGCAAAAGGGTTTTGATGGGGCACGTATGGTGGAGATTGCAAAACGGGCTGGTGTGGGGCATCCGCTCTTACACTATCATTTTCACACCAAGGAGGAATTGTTTCATTCTGTAGTGAATGAGAAAATGGGCGTGTTGCGACAATCGGTGCAGATTCCCTTGGAAAATTCATCGGAACCGTTGTGTGACCGTTTGGCGAAGGCTATAGAATGCCACTATGATTTTGTGCGAGAAAACACTTCGTATATTCGCTTCATGTTGAATGAGATGGTGAACCAGCCAAAACTTTTCGAGTCGATTGTGTGCGAAGCTTATGAGAAGGTGGATGCTGTGGCGAGGATTCTGCAACAAGAACTGGATGCAGCGGCTGCAAGAGGGGAGATGGCCCGGATGGAGGCCAAAATGCTTTTAGAGGATATTATCATATTGAATGTTTCCTGTTTTGTGTTGCGGCCGATTGTGAAAAATATAAGCTCACATTGTCAAGACGGGGACTATTCTGAAAGACGGAAGCAGGAAAACGTGAATCTGATTATCGGGCGGCTGAAATGTCGGAGTGAGGTTTCAAGGTAGATACTGAAAAGATTTATTACAATTGAAAAACATAAGGATAGATGAATAATATTTACAAAGTAGGAATCGATATTGGCTCTACCACAGTCAAGGTTGTGGTGCTGGATGCTGTTGATGCAGTTTTGTACGCCGATTACCGTCGGCATAACATGAACATTCGGACTACGGTTCGCGAGGCACTGCTTCCGTTTGCCGAAAAGAACCCGGATGCGATGCTTAAAGTGGCTGTTACCGGCTCTGTGGGCATGGGATATGCCGAATGTTGGCACCAGCCCTTTGTGCAGGAGGTGATTGCCGCTGCCACGCTGGTGAAGCGGCAGTTCCCGCAAACCCGCACGTTTATTGACATCGGCGGCGAAGACAGCAAGATGATTTTCTTCGAGGAGGGTAGGGTGCCCGACATCCGTATGAACGGCAACTGCGCCGGTGGCACGGGTGCCTTCATCGACCAGACCGCCAGCCTGTTGAATGTAGAGCCCTTGGAACTGAACGCGCTGGCGGAAAAGGCCCAGACCGTCTATCCCATCGCTTCCCGTTGCGGTGTCTTCTCCAAGACCGACATCCAGAACCTGCTGGCACGGCACGTCAGCAAGGCGGATGTGGCCCTTTCGGTGTTCCATGCCGTGGCCCTGCAGGTCATCGGCACTCTCTCGCGTGGCCTTGACGTGCAGCCGCCGGTATTCTTCTGCGGCGGCCCGTTCGCGTTCCTGCCCATGCTAAGGAAGACGTTTCAGGAAAATCTTCATATCTCCGATGCGGATTGCGTGGCCGTGTCCGACGCCCGCGTGGTGCCCGCACACGGCACCGCCCTGATGGCCGGAACGCAGTCCCCCGAACCAATTCCGATGCGTGATTTTCTGCATAATATTGAAAATCTGTCTATTGATAATGATGTGCTGCTGCAAAACCGCATGGCTCCCTTGTTTGAGAATGCTAATGATTTTGCAAAATGGAAGCAACAGAAGCAGAACTTCTTCGTGCCTCGCGTGACGTGGGAGGAGGTGAAAAGCCCCAACGTCTTCATGGGGGTGGATTCCGGTTCCACCACAACCAAATTAGTGGTGTTGGACGAAGAGGGACGCTTGCTCTATCGGGATTACCGCTCCAACAACGGCAACAGTTTCGGAGCCTTTCTGCAAGCCCTGAAAACCTTCAAGCAGACGTGCGATGAGCATGGTTTTGCTCCGCGCATCGTGAACAGTGCGGTGACGGGCTATGGCGAGAACCTGCTCAAGACCGCCTTCGGACTGCACCACGGCGTGGTGGAGACGATGGCTCACTATCTTGGGGCGAAAAGCGTGTCGCCGGACGTGTCTTTCATCCTCGACATCGGCGGTCAGGACATGAAAGCCATTTTTGTGGAAAACCAGGCCATACGCCGGTTGGAGATCAATGAGGCATGCTCGTCGGGATGTGGCTCTTTTATTGAGACGTTTGCCAAGATGCTGGGTTATCCGGTGGCGGATTTCGCCCGGATTGCCTGCGAGGCGCAACACCCCTACGATCTGGGCACGCGCTGCACTGTATTCATGAATTCCAAGGTGAAACAGGCCATGCGGGAAGGGACGACGCCGGAGGACATCTCCGCCGGATTCGCCTATTCCGTGATTAAAAACTGTTTGTTTAAAGTTCTAAAATTAAGAAAGATAGAAGAACTTGGCGACCATATTGTGGTACAGGGCGGCACCTTCAAGAACTTGGCGGTGGTGCGTGCGCTGGAATTGCTTACGGGCCGCGATGTTCGCTTCTCCGACATTCCGGAACTGATGGGTGCCTACGGCTGTGCCCTCTTCGCCAAGGAACAGCCTGTTACGCAAGCGTTTACATTGGATGAACTGCTGGCTATCCGTGAATTTGAAACGGAACAGCAGACATGCCCGGGCTGCGCCAACCACTGTACCGTTATCCAGTACAAATTTTCCAACAACCGTTGTTATTATTCCGGCAATAATTGTGAAAAGATTTTTGCCAACGAGTCGGAGGTGGTGCGCAAAGGCACGAACCAGCACCACGAGCGGCTCAAAATGCTGTTCCAGCGTCCGATAGTACCTCAGAAAGAAGCCAAACTCACAATCGGCATTCCGCGTGCGTTGGGTATGTTTGAGCTGTATCCCTTCTGGCACACGCTGCTTTCGGAATGTGGGTTCCGTGTAGTGCTGTCAGGCAAATCAACAAACCCGTTGTACGAACAGGGTATCCATACGGTGATGTCGGAGAATATCTGTTTCCCCGCCAAGCTGATGCACGGTCATGTGTATGATCTGGCGCAGAAGGGCGTGGATCGCATCTTTTATCCGTATGTTGTCATGGAGCAGAAGGCTGACAGTCAGGTGCGTAACAGCTACAACTGTCCCATTGTGGCGGGCTATTCCGATGTGATGAAGAACGCCATCGACACGGTGGAGCGTTTCAACATCCCGTTTGACGCGCCGGTGGTGTCGCTCAACAACGAGGAGCTTTTGCGGAAAGGGTGTCAGGCCTATCTGCGCTCGTTGGGAGTGGACAAGAAGACCGCCGACCAGGCCATTTCGGCGGCCGTGAAGGCGCAGCAGTCGTTCATCGCGCAGCAGCACCAACGGGCGCAAGAGATTGTGCGCGAGGCCCAACGTCACGACCGTATGGTGGTGGTGCTGGCTGGTCGCCCGTACCATGCCGACCCGCTGATTCAGCACAAGATTTCCGATGTTTTGTCCGACATGGGCATCGATGTTGTGACCGAATTTGTGGCCGACGAGGAAAATACGGAGGTCTATAAGGAGCTGGTCGCGGTGACGCAGTGGACCTATCCCAACCGGATCTTCAAGGCGGCGCACTATGTGGCCAACAGTCCGGATAATGTGCATTTTATGATGATCACCTCCTTCGGCTGCGGCCCGGATGCGTTTATTATAGATGAAACCCATGATATTCTGGATCGTAAGGGCAAGAGTTTCACGCTGTTGAAGGTGGATGATGTGAACAATATCGGCTCGTTGCGCCTGCGCGTGCGCTCCATGGTGGAGAGTTTGAAGTTCAGTCGCAAGATGGAGGTGAACAAGCCGTTTGTCACCACGCCGGCTTTCCGGGATACGGACCGCCGGCGCACCATCCTCGGCCCGACGTTCGCATCTGGCTACACGGAGTTCTTCCCCACCTTCTTCAAGATGGCCGGTTACAAGCTCGTGGTGTTGCCGATGGGCGACAAGGAGTGTGTGGACTTGGGTTTGCAGTACGCCAACAACGAAGTCTGTTATCCCGCCACCATTGTGGTGGGCAGTCTGCTGAAGGCGTTGCGCAGTGGGGAATATGATTTGAACGATGTGGCGGTTATCATCACCCAAACGGGTGGCCAGTGCCGTGCCACGAATTATATCATGCTGATAAAAAAGGCGTTGGTGGCCGCAGGCTTTGAACAGGTGCCGGTGTTGTCGCTGGCGTTGGGCAACACGTTGGCCAATGAACAGCCCGGATTTGTGGTGGATGCCAAAAAGCTGGCGGTGCCGGCGTTGTTTTCCCTCTTGTTCGCCGACTGCCTGTCGCGTATGTACTACGCGGCACGTCCGCGGGAGTTGGAACGCGGCATCGCCAAGAAGATTCAGTACAAATACATCGAGAAATCCTTGCCGCTCATCGAAGCCCGGAATTACAAGGGCCTGCGCAAGCTCCTGGCTGAGGCGGTGAAGGAGTACATGGCCAACATGGATTGCAACAAGCCGCTGCCGCAGATTGGCGTGGTGGGCGAGATCTACATCAAATACAACGAGTTCGGCCATCTGAACGTGCTGGATTGGCTCGCCGACCAGGGCGTGGAAGTCGTGGCACCCTCCATTTACAATTTCTTTATGAACAGTTTTGTCAATCGGCATATAAACAAAAAGTTGAATATCAAAGAGGTGAATCAGCCACTGTTCGTGTCGGATGCCATCTACAGGCTCATCTTCCATTACGCCAAAGTCTTTGACAAGATTTGTGCCCCATTTCCGTATTACCGTCCGTTTGCCGACATGTTCCACGACGCGGAGCTGGCCTCGCGCATCATCAATATGGCGGCCAATTTCGGAGAGGGGTGGCTTATCCCGGCCGAGATGTCGGCACTGGCGGAAAGCGGCGTGAAGAACATCATCAGTCTGCAACCCTTTGCCTGTATCTCCAACCATATCATCGCCAAAGGTATAGAAAAGAAAATACGCCAGTTCTATCCCGATCTGAACATGCTGTTCCTGGATTTCGACGGCGGCACCAGCGAGGCCAATGTCTTCAACAGGTTGCATTTTATGATTGAGAATGGAATGTAGGAAATATTTGGAGTTATATGACGGTGCCTTGTCTTTTTTCACTATCTTTGCACACTCCAATATTTATAATGTGATTCATCTAGGAAGTGTTTTAACTGAATGGAATAAAAAAGATATTTATTATGAAAAAGATTTTATGTGTTTCATTTGCTCTGATAAGTCTGTTGACAACTGTCGCACAGCAAGCCGTTACGCTGACTTTCACTGGTCGCAACCAAAATAATGCTTATGTGCGGCTTGACAGTGTGAGGATCGACAATCTGACACGCAACTGGTCAGAAACCATTGTGTTTCCGGATACGGTATATACTTTGAGGGTGGGTGTTGGCATTGACAACTATGCCGGTACCGACGGGATGCAGGTGATGCCCAATCCTTTTGACGGCAAAACTCAAGTGAATGTGTATTCTCTCCAAGGGGAATTTGTGAAAATGATTGTGATGGATGTCAGCGGCAAGATATGTGCCGAATATAGCGGATATCTTTCGGCAGGTGACAACTATTTCGAGATACAACTCTCTACGCCGCAGACGTACGTCCTTTCCGTGCAGACTGGCGAGGGAAGTCATAGTGTGAAGATGGTGAACACCGGACGCTCGGGTGCGAACAGGATAAGTCATATTGGGGTTGGAACTCACAATATGCAGTTCAGTATAAAAAGTACTTCATCCCATGGATTTGAATTAGGGGATGAGATGCGCTATCAAGGATACACTTTATATCTGGGTAATTTTTTGTTGAGCGTTCCGGAAACGAGAAACCAATCGACGGATGAAGAGATTGCATTGGAGTTTGACAATATCAACCTGCCGAATCTTAACTCATGTGGTGTGTCGATGGTGTTGCAGAATGAAACAGGTAGCGACAACCGTATTACCGAGGTTCGCGATCATGAGGGGAACAGTTATACGGTGGTGCAGATTGGCAGCCAGTGCTGGATGAAGGAGAACATGCGGGCCACCACGTCGCCCCGCACGGGTCTCAGTATGGTGGAGAATCCGGCTTCAACTACCTCGACGGCTGAACGACGCGCCTATTATTATGGTAATGATATCAATAATGCCAGTGACGGTTATGGGCTTTTGTACAATTGGAATGCTGCGATGGATTCGGAGAATTCGCCTATGATCCGGGGTCTCCGGCGGGGTATTTGTCCGGAAGGATGGCATGTGCCGAAAAGAGAAGAATGGATCACTTTGCGCAATTATATGTTGGATTATTACATGGACACATGTACAACCAATGCGGGTTACACGAGTATTGGATTTGGCTGGGCTCTGGCGGCGAATGTGGGATGGCAGGCGAGTTCGAATTCCAACGGTTGCGGTCTCGCTGATGACCTCGCTTCCAATAATGCCAGCGGTTTTTCAGGTCTTCCTGCCGGATATAATGCTGGTTCAAATTTTTATGGAAGATACGGCACTTGTGAATTTTGGTCTTCATCAGTCTCATTCAGCAGTCTCAATGTTGTGACGGGTTATTATTACCTTGCATTGTATTCTTCAGGTTTGCAAATAAATACCGCAAGCTCTTATTATGGGGAGGCTTTACGTTGCATCCGGGATGGAAAAACCTACACGCTGCACTTTGATGCCAATGGTGGAACCGGTGTGATGGATGACGAAATCTTCCTTGTGGGGATTGCAGATTATATTTCCGAATGTGGATTCACGCGTGGCCAGTACGGGTGTACGGGGTGGAATACTATGGCTGATGGCAGTGGCACCGGTTACGCGCTTGACGATTCATTGAGACTGACTTCTGACATGACACTCTATGCGCAATGGGGAACCCGTTACACGCTTTCTTTTGATGCCAATGGGGGTACTGGAAGCATGAACCCGCAAACTTTTGTGAGTGGGCTGTCCAACCCACAAGCCATCTCCCCGAACAATTTTAACAGGACGCTGTATGTGTTTGACGGATGGAATACAAATGCTGCTGGAACAGGAATGTCGTACGCGAATGGGGATTCCATTGCGTTGACGCAGAATATGACTCTGTATGCCCAATGGCGTGCTGCCAGCACGGATGCGGAGAAGAACCTCACCTCCTGTACGGTGGCATTGGCTCATGCCAATGAGACTCAGAACGGCACCCGTATTACTGCCGTGAGGGACCACCAGAACAACAGCTATCAAGTGGTACAAATCGGAAGCCAGTGCTGGTTGAAAGAGAATATGCGGGCTACCACTTCGCCCAGCACCGGTACGAATATCGTGGAACTGCCGTATGTCTCATATTCCTATTCCGGGAAAAAAGCATTCTATTATCAAGATGATACCACCAGTGCGGCTAATGGCTACGGCCTGTACTACAACTGGAACGCCGCTCTTGATACTTTCAACGTTGCATACGGAGAGTTGTCCACTTCCACTGACACTGCCGCATTCGTGAATATGTGCGTGGATGGCTATCGGCGGGGCATTTGTCCCGAAGGTTGGCATGTGCCCACCTACGGAGAGTACCAGCAGTTGCGCAGCTGCGTGTTGATGACACCAGAATGGCTTTGCGGGAGCAGTTATGAGAAAGCATTGGCTGCACCTGCAGGTTGGTCATATTCAACATCTAATTGTACAGCGGGACATGATCTGATTTCCAATAACGCTACAGGGTTCTCGCTTTTGTCCACTTCAGAACCAAGAGGTTCTACCGGTACATTCTGGTCCTCAACCCAATATGTCAATAATCCCCAACAAACCCCGTCAGCTTGGATGGCATACATATCCTATTCTGGCAGTTCGTCATCAGATTGGTACACGTTTTTTTCTGGAAAATGCCCGGTGCGCTGCATTCGGGATTATGCTATCGAACGTAATCCCAATGACGGACAACCTTGTGTGGGTGCAGCAACCGCAACAGACTTTGACGGGAATGTTTACAATACTGTGCAAATCGGCAGCCAGTGCTGGATGAAGGAAAACCTTCGTAGTACACACTATTCTGATGGTACTGCTCTGCTTAATGTGGATACCATTCCATTTAATTGGAATTCCTCACTGGACGTGAACTATGGGTATTACCATCGGTCATCTAATTATAGCGCAGATACCATAGGCTTGTCATATTTATGGAATTCCGCTGTGCATTCTTCAGGGATTCCAAATCCGAATGTACCCGTCCAAGGGGTGTGTCCGCAAGGCTGGCATGTGCCTAATGTGACCGAGTGGCAGCAATTGGATAACTATCTTCGTACGCAGTGTGCCTATACGAC
Organism: Bacteroidales bacterium; assembly: GCA_024682995.1. Classification (GTDB taxonomy): domain Bacteria; phylum Bacteroidota; class Bacteroidia; order Bacteroidales; family WCHB1-69; genus F23-D06. The sequence continues at coordinate 17,392 of JAIKYR010000158.1, forward strand.
GGATGGATCCCTTGACCTCACAGCCACAAGTTTTTCCGCTGTCCCAGCACCCAATTTTAATTATCAGAGTGGAATTGAAGAATATAATTTGACAATAGAATTTTGGGCTTCAAACAGAGAATATTATTATTATCCTAGCTATTTCCGTAATCCTTTAGCGAAATTTTACGGGAATTTATATTCAACGTTTCATTACGTCCGATGTCTTCGCGATTAGCGACGCTGTCCCGTTTTTTCACTATCTTTGCACACTCCAATTAAAAACACTTTATAATGAATAAGTATATAATCCTGTGGCTCTTTTTGTGGGTTGCCGTTTCCGTACCCGCCCAGAACATGAAGGCTTTCCTCAGCCACAAGGCCTATTGCACCGACAAGGGTCAGCCCTATATTGAGTTCACATTCATCGTGGGCGGCAATTCCGTCCAATATGTCCGTAACGACGAAGGCCTCTTTGAGGCCGATGTGGACATACGCGTGGATGTGATGCGTCAGGACACGCTGGTGAAAACCCTGCACTACATCCTCTCCAGCGAACAGCTGGCGGATACTTCCGTGGCCGAGAAACCCGACTTCGCCGACATCCAGAACCTGCCCGTGCCCAACGGCGATTTTTTCCTGCATTTCTATCTTACAGACAAACATAAGGATTCCTCTACGTTGAAATATATCGACCGCATTGTCCTGAACTTTCCGCCCGACAAGATTTCATCTTCGAGAATTTCTTTGTTTGAGGATATGAGTGCGCCGGTGTCACCGGGCTTGTATGTCAAATACGGCTTCAACCTGCCGCCGTTGTACTATAATTTCGTACCCGAATCCCAATACACGCTGCCCTTTGCCGTAGAGGTGTATGGCACGCAAAAGCAGCTGGGCGACAATCGTCCGCTGACGGCGAAGTGTTTTGTGGAATATGCGGACAACCATCTGGTGGCATTGCCCAACAATGTGATAAACAAAAAACTGCATACCGATCCGGTGGTTCTCATCATAGACCAGTTCAACGTGTTCAGATTGCCGTCAGGAAATTACAATGTGGTGGTGGAGCTGTACGATGAGCACGACAGCCTCTGTTTGGTCAATAAGGTGTTCTTCCAGCGTAGCAACCCTGCTATGAAGTTGGACATTCATCAGTATGACGATGTGGTGATTGATGATTCTTTTGTGGCCAGCATGACGGACCGTAAAAAGTTGGAAGACAATGTGCGTTGCCTGTATCCCATCAGCAACGCCATGGAACGTGAGTTCTTTGAGCAGCGCATGAAGCTCGTAGAGACGCCCCAGCTGCAGCGTTTCTTCTATGCGTTCTGGCTGTCACGAAATCCGAACGATCCGGAGGCTGAATGGAAAAAATACGAGAAAATGGTCTCATACGTGCAGGAGCGTTTTGGCAGCAAGCAGGTGAAAGGTTACCGTACCGACCGCGGGCGCGTCTATCTGCAATACGGCCAGCCGAACGATATCAAGGAGGTGCCCTCCGATCCCGTCACCTTCCCGTATGAGGTATGGCATTATTACTATCTGGATGACCAGACAAATGTCAAGTTCGTGTTTTACGATCCGTCGTTAGTGGGCAACGACTACGAGTTGCTGCACTCCAACAAGTATGGTGAGGTGCACGATACGAATTGGAAGATGCGTCTTGTCAGAAAGATACAGCCTCAGACGGATATCTACGAAACGGAGCCCGACAGCTATTTCGGCGGCGAGATTAACGAAAACTGGCGTTATCACTGATTCCTGACGGGTGATGAAACGTCTCTTGGACATAATCTGTTCGTTATTGGCCTTGGTGGTGTTCAGCCCTTTGTGGATTGTCATCGCCTTGGCCATCGTGATTGAGTCACGGGGTGGCGTGCTGTACCGGCAGAGCAGGGTGGGGCGCAACAACCGCGATTTCACCCTCTACAAGTTCCGCACCATGCGGACAGGTTCCGACAAGAAGGGCCTGCTCACTGTGGGCGACCGCGACAGCCGTGTGACACGCGTGGGCTATTTCCTCCGCAAATACAAGCTGGACGAGTTTCCGCAGCTCATCAATATCATCAAGGGCGACATGAGCATCGTGGGCCCGCGGCCCGAGGTGCGGAAATATGTGGACATGTACACGCCT
>JAIKYR010000172.1 GCA_024682995.1 Bacteroidales bacterium
AGTATAAATGGAATCAAATAATTCTATCGTTTCAGGCTTTGACAGTGATAAGGATGATTCGCTTAAAATCACTTTACATAAGATTCCAGGCGTTCAGAATGGCTGTATGGTCGTACTGGAAGATAGGTCTGGATGATGTCCAGTTGGAATTTCTCTTCCTGGTAGAGGTCGTCGCGGTTCTGTGCCTTGTACATCTCGGCAGAATCCTGGCGCTGCTTCACTAACTGTTTCAGGATTTTGATCTCCCCTTCTTCGGACAGGTCTTCGGCGGCGCCCTTTTGGGTTTTGGCCAACAGGATAGCGGACTTCACCGCACGGAGAGCATTCAGTTTCTCTTTTTCACGGGCCAGCATCGCGGCCTTGATGTCTTCATTAATACGTTGTTCCAATGACATAATATTATAATTTAGAATTGCCGCAAAGATACGAATTTCACGGCAATATTGAAACATTGAATTTGCAGCACAATGCGAACCACCTTACTGCTTGATTTCATCAAATATCACTTGTGTTTTTTCAACAACTCGTGCAAAAAATTCACAACAGCATCACCCGAAAGAATAAAAACATATTTTTGCATTTTTAAAATTCATAAAAAAATGAAACAGATTTCCCTTTTTCTAATAACTTTATGCGTCCTCTTCTCCCTTAGGACCACGGCTCAAAGCCAAGACAGCACCATCGCCATTCCCAACGGCAGTTTCGAGAACTGGTCGAATGGAAATGGCTACAGTGTCACCGTGATCATCTTCCCCTTGCAAGTCTATAGTAGCTACACCTATCCGACCGGGTGGAATTACCCGACCTATCCGGTGAACGAGAGCATCACCTACAGCGGTATGACGGTGAATGTGAACACCAACCTTCCGTTGCTGAAGGTGGCCAACCAGACCAGCGGCGCTGTTGACGGTTCCCACGCCCTCAAGATGCAGAGTTTCATGCTCTCCGACATCATCAGTTCCACCGTCTATAACCTCGCGGCCTCCTCGTTGGACCCCTCGCTGACCACCACGGTCTTCCCAACGGTCCTCTCCACGGGTGCTGTTGACATCGACCAGCTGCTCCCCCTGATGACCGACATCTCCACCCATCTCGGAAGCCTCTCGCAGATGGTATCCCTGTTCGCAGGCATGGACATGAACACCATCATCAACGGCGGAGTTGACCTCAACGGGGCGAAACCCAGCCGCCTGACCGGTCAGTACAAATACACATCGGCCACCAGTGGCGACAACGGCGGCATCATGATGCTCGGCACCAAGTACAACACCGCCACACACAAGCGCGAGGTGGTGGGCGCCGGCTACACCGTCGCCCTGACCGATACGGCCACTTACACACCTTTTGAGGTAACCTACTCTCCACTCTCCGAAATCAACCCCTCATCCCCCTACATCGAAGCCGACTCACTCATCCTTTTGCTGTTTTCCTCCGCTAACATGTCGCCGCAACAAGGGTCTGCGTTATTTCTTGACAACCTCCAGTTGTGGGCGCATGTGGACCCCATCCCCGCTGATACCTGCAGCGCCGTTCTCGGCCTGACGGTCAGCAACGTGGACACCACGTCCGCCACGTTGGGCTGGACCTACGAGGGCACGCCCGACCATTTCGAGGCCGAGTACGGCGTTCAGGGGTTCACGCAAGGCAGTGGCACGCTGACCATTGCCAACAACAACACCCTCACCCTTTCCGGCCTGCAGCCCGACACACCGTACGATGTGTATGTGCGCTGTGTGTGCGACAGCGCCCTTGCGGGTAGCTGGGCCATGACGACCTTCCGCACCGACACGCTGGTGCCGCCGGTCATCCCGGAACCTGACACCTGCAGCGCGGTGTTCAACCTGCACATCATCGAAGTGGACACCATGCACGCCACGATAGGCTGGGGCTTTGAAGGCGACGTCACCCAATTCGAGATCGAATACGGCATGCAGGGATTCACGCAAGGCAATGGGACACATCTCAGTCGAAGCGAAAGTTTCCTTTCCCTGTCCAACCTGCAACCCGGCACCTGCTACGACATCTATGTACGGTGCGGGTGCGGCAACAGCCTTTGGGGCAACTGGTCAATGATTACCTTCTGCACCGACACATTAGTGCCGCCCGCCATACCCGAGCCCGACACCTGCAGCGCGGTGTTCAACCTGCACGTCATCAACGTGGACACCACACATGCCACGATAGGCTGGAGCTTTGAAGGTGACATTCTCGATTTTGAAGCGGAATATGGCATGCAGGGATTCACGCAAGGCAACGGAACCACGGTTCATGTCAGCGAAAGCTATCTGTATCTGCCCGACCTGCTTCCCGGCACCTGTTATGACGTATATGTGCGCTGTATGTGCGACACCCTTGGCGGAGAATGGTCTTCCATCACGTTATGCACGGATACACTACCAGCAATCATACCCGTGGACACCACTGGGATCCAGACCTTCGCAAACAGCAGTATCCAGATCTATCCCAACCCGGCACACGGCCAGTGCATTGTGCAATTCAAGAATGAAACCCCGAAGATCGTAAGACTCTACACCATCGAAGGTGCCCTGGTGCAAGAAATAATCCCGAACAAGGAGACCTTGGAGCTGCGGCTTCCGGCCAGCGGCGTGTTCATCCTCAACTGTGAGATGAAGAGCGGAACAGTGATACGGAAAATTGTGAATCAATAGATTGATTTTTTAAATTTTCGCAAACTGATTCAGCATAAAAACATGAAAAAAGGTAAGCGTACATGTGAGGTCCTGAAGGACGTGCGCCGGCGCGTGGCGCGGGAAAACGACATCCCGCTGACAGAGCGCGAGTGCACCTTTGAAGGCGAGTGCCGCGGCACTTGTCCCCATTGCGAATCCGAAGTCCGTTATTTGGAACAGGAACTGCAGCGCCACCTTAGTTTAGGCAAGGCCGTCACGGTGGCGGGCATTGCCGTATCCTCCTTGGTCATGAGCGGATGCCACAATTCGAACTCGGCTCTGATGGGGGAAATCGTTGTATCTGACTCCACCGAAGAAATCTCCATGCCACAAGACACAGAAAAAACGGAAGATCTGGAAGTCCCGGAGCCCGGCCAAGTCGAAACCTACGAGGTGCTTGGTATTATTGAGGAACCTCCAGCCCCAAAATGCGTTTCCCAATCGGGAGGCGATGACATCAATGATATTCCGGACATGGACGATGTGAAAGCGCATAAAACGGAAGGCATTATAGACGAGCACCCAGAATCCTAAAGGGATTAAGCCGCGCCGGAACGCCCAAATAAAAACAAAAAAAGAAAAATTGGCACAAATCCCGCCATACTGTCACAAAAGTGGACAATTTGTCCACATTTGCAGGATTTTGGCACAGAAAACAGGTTGGCACACACCTTGCACTATGGTATGCGTCGCCGATGCGAGAGCGGAGGCGGACAGAAATGAAAAATTAAAAGTCTAACATAAAAGAAAGGAGTTCATTATGCTACCTGTAATGTTTAAAAACAGTTGGTTTCCGACCATGTTTGAAGATTTCCTGAACAGCGACATCATGCCGCGCACAAACACCACAGCTCCGGCCGTGAATGTCAGAGAAGACGAAAAGGCCTACACGATGGAAGTGGCCGTCCCCGGCATCAAGAAGGAATTCTGCCGCGTAAGCATCAACGACGACGGCAACCTCTGCGTCGCCATCGAGAACAAGATGGAACACAAGGAAGAGGAGAAAAAGCACCACTACCTGCGCCGCGAGTTCTCCTACACGAACTACGAGCAGAACTACACGCTGCCCGAGGACGTGGACAAGGACCACATCGAAGCCAAAGTGGAGCACGGAATCCTCACCATCACCCTGCCGAGAGTGCAGAAGGAGGAGCCCAAGCTCGCCCGCACCATCACCATCGGATAATCTTCAAATCCAGGGTTAATGATTTCACGCCGCATTCGCAAGAGTGCGGCGTTTTTTTATATGAAGAGATGCATCATAGCACGTTTCTTCATATTTTGATTTTTTTTTAATTTTGCACTCCTAAAATGGAAAAACATGTTCCCATTCCTCCCTTCATTTGCGAAGAGATTTCTTTCCGTTGTCACAATAGCATTTCAATGGATGATGCTTTTCGTGTTGATGCTGGCCGTTTTGCCTGCCAGCGCACAATCGTTCATCGGCTGCCGCACCGCTGATGGCAGCGTGGGATCAAAAGACTCCTCCACTTCGGCGGCAAGAATCTCAAAGTCAATGCCCATGTCCGTCAGCAGTTCCCTGCGACGCGGCGATTTGGAGGCAAGATACACTTTATAGTTTTTCAGTTCATCTAATAGCATAGCCCTCGTTTTTACGCCCGCAAAAGTACGAAAAAACAGACAACATCCATAAAAGGCATCATTCGAATATGCATCCGAATTAAAAAAATATATCTTTGCACCTCAGAAACATCGTCAAGAATCACTCTGCCGACTATGAGAAATCAAAGATACCCTCGATATGCATCAGATAGGATCGGCACTTGTAAACTGCTGATTATCTGCCTATTGCTCATCCCTTTGGGATTGTGCGCGCAGTCCAACACACCCGCAGAATCCGGCATCACGCGCAAAGGCTTTCTAACCCGCACCACGATTTACCGTCCCGGCGACCACAACTCGAAGAACTACCGTATCCCGGCCATCGTCACGGCGGGCGACGGCTCCTTGGTGGTGGCCACCGACAAGCGAAAGTACAACGACATCGACTTGCCGGAGGACATCGACATCCTCGTCAACCGTAGCACCGACGGCGGGCACACGTGGAGCGAGCCGCTGACCCTGGCGGAAGGCACGGGCGTGGGCCATGGCTTCGGTGACTGCGCCTTGGTACGCACCAACGAAGAGGGCGGCCTCATTGCCGTCTTCGTGGGCGGCGTGGGCTTCTGGCAGTCGCGACCCGATAACCCGCTGCGCACCTACCTTTGCCGCAGCCACGACAACGGTCGCACGTGGAGCCAGCCGAAGGACATCACCCACTTCATCCTCGGCCCCGACTGTGTGATCCCCGAACATCGTAGCTGGTGGTCGTCGTTCTTCGCCTCGGGCGCGGGCCTGCGCACCTCCTCGGGGCGACTGATGTTCGTGGCCGCCGTGCGCGAGGACTCCCTCTGGATGGCCTGCAACTACGTCTTCTACTCCGACGACGACGGCGAGACGTGGCAGTGCTCGCAAAAAGCCTCTCCGAGAGGCGATGAAGCCAAGGTGGTGGAACTCTCCGACGGGCGCATCCTGATGAGCATCCGTGCGGAGGGCCATCGGCTCTACAATATCTCCGAGGACGGCGGAGTCACCTGGCGCGACACCACCTCTGTGTGGCCCGAATTGGAAGCGCCGGCCTGCAACGGCGACATCCTCCGCTGCACCACTCCCAATGGGCGGATGTTACTGCTACACTCACTGCCATACGGCAAGGAGCGCAAAGACGTCACCGTCTTCGTCAGCTTCGACGAAGGGAAGACCTGGCCCGTGCACCGCACCATCGTCCCCTACCCTTCGGCCTACTCCTCGCTCTGCCAGCTCCCCGACGGCACCATCGGCCTCTACGTGGAGGAGGCCCTCAACGACGGTGTGAACTACTCCATGGTGTTCTA